>NZ_JBEXSX010000019.1:0-141609 GCF_040613835.1 Streptomyces sp. NPDC006207
CCGGTGGCCGTTTGACTATGCGGGCACCAACCCAGACGCCGGAGCAAACCCCCGCATCAGGTCCAACCCGCTACACCACGTCCAAGGACGCAACCGGGAGGATCGCCAACCCAATGCGAGGTTGTGCTGATCCGGGATGCCGGGAGCGATCCGGTCGGCCGTGCGGCTTGGCGCCAGCGACGTCAGCCAGGGCACCGTTCGAATCGAAGAGCCCAGTCCTCATGGCTTCGGCCTCACCGTTCGGCGAACCGCACGACATATCGCACGGGATCGTCAACCGATGTGCCGTCAAGTCGTCAGCACAACTGGCACTCTGACGTCTGGTCCTCGGGCATGATGGGAACTCCGGTTTTCCGTGCTCGGGTCCTGGGCATCGAGATTCCGAGCAGCTCATGTCGCATTCGGGGCAGCAGGGGGCATAGTGTCGCGCATAGTGGTCTGCCACGGCATCGGCTACCAGTACAAGCACAGCGAGACGATCAGGACAGAGTGGTACGACGCCCTGCGGGTCGGCATGAGGGACGCCGCGCGCCCGGTGCCGGACGCAGAAGACGTCGCCGCCGTATACTACGGGAGCTGTTTCCGTAGCCGAGACGCCAAGGGCGGCGGTGCGGACGGCGAGCTGGGCGACATCCCGCCGCTGCGCATCGGTGACGTCCGCGATCCGCTCGAACTTGAGCTACTGGAAGCGTTCGCCAACGGAACCGAGGCGCCGCTGCCTGGCCGCAAAGGGCTGGGGCAGGTGGCACTGCGCCGGCTGGAGCGAAGCGAAGGGCTCGGGAGGCCCGCGGGGCGGGCAGTCATCTGGATGGTCAAGCAGGTGCGCCGCTACCTGGATCCAGACGACACCGTACGGGTATGCGCTCAGCAGCGCTTCGAGCGTGTCGTGACCCCGGACACACGGGTCGTCATCGGCCACTCCTTGGGCTCCATCGTCGCCTATGAGGCGCTGTGCGCCCACCCGGAGTGGGGTGTACACACCTTTATCAGCCTCGGCTCCCCGCTCGGCGTGCACGCGATTCGGAACCGGCTGGTCCCTGCATCGCCCGGAGGGGACGAGGGCTTTCCCTCTGCGACCCGCTGGGTAAATGTGGCAGCCAAAGACGACCCCGTCGCGCTGGTGAAGCAATTGGCCCCCGTCTTCGGCGACGTCGACGACCAGCCGGTCGTCAATCTCCCGTGGCACCACCCGGGGAAGTACGCCTTCGGTAGTCACTCCGTGCTCCGTTACCTCACCACGGGAGAGGTAGCCGACGCCGTCACGAGCGCGCTGCTCGCCACCGACCGGTGACGACAGCGCGGTACACCGCCGACCGGCCGACGGGCATCGTCCGGACGGCACTGGTCTCCGGCACAAGCCAGTTCGCAGGCGGGTTCGAACCGCTTCCGCGGGTACGGGACGAGCTGCGCATGATGCGGGCCGTACTGGCAGAGGCCGGGTACAGCATTCACCATGGGTCACAACTCGACCCAACTGTCGGCCAACTCGCGGATAACTTCGAACAGGCGCTGGACGGCGTCGACGGCACGCCCCCAGACGTCCTGCTCTTCTACTATTCCGGGCACGGTTACACCTACGGCGACGGCGACATCTTGCTCGCCGCTCACGACAGCGAGAAGGCCAAACGATCGACCCTTATGGAAATGGGCCGACTCATGTCGCTGATCGTTCCGGGCGAAAAGCCACGCCCACGCGAAGTAATCATCCTGATTGATGCGTGCCAGTCCGGCCTGGCGATCGCACAGTTGGACCGAGCCGCGAACGAGCAGTTGGACAAGGGGACCAACATGCCGGCGCTCACCATGATCAGCTCCACGGACCGGATCGCTGATGCCCAGCAGATGCACTTCGCCGACTCCTTCGCGGCAGCCCTGCGCAACACTCGCACCGACAAGGAATCCGTATACCTCGATGTCCACCACCTTTTCGCCGAGCTGAAAATCCGCATGGAAAAGGGGTCCGAGAATCCTCGTGATCCCCAGGTACCCAGCTTGGTTCCGCCTCGCGAGCAACTCCGGGCTTTCCCCAATCCCCGCCATAAGCGACCCAGAGTAAGGCAGCCCCCAGAGGCGAACAGCGACAGCGGATGGGCCTTCTGCGGGCGCGCCGAGGCCGTGCGAGACGTCATCTCATACCTCGACGGCACTTCACCCATCAACGAGCCCGGGGGGCCGCTCGTGGTCACCGGACAGCCGGGCTCGGGGAAGTCCGTCCTGCTCGACTGGATCAACGCCTCGTCCCAGGGACAGCCACTGCCAGCCGGAGCCCGGGCACCCGGTCCGGCCCGCGTCGGATGCGTCGACCTGCAGGTGGACGTCCGCAACCAGAACGTGGACACTGTGATGTGGCGGCTGGCCGAGCACTACGAGACCGGCGATGTCGATTGTGCAGCGCTCGTGGAGGCCCTCGGCGGCCGTGGACTGCGCCTCGTCTTTGACTCCGTGGACGCGAGCACTGAGCCTGAGCTCCTCACCAGCACGCTACTCGCTCCGCTGGCCGCCCAACCACGGACCCGTGTGGTCATGGCCAGTAGTCAGGTCCCGGACGGGCTCGAGGGGCAGCTCGTCGACCTCGACGCGGAAGAGTACTTCCGCTCAGCCGACGTGGTCAGGCTCGTCGAGCAGGTGCTCAGAAACCGTAAGGGCACCACCTGGTCGGTCACGGCCCCTCGGTCGGTCCGTGACATCGCCGAGTCCACGACAGCAGCGGCCGGCCGGTCGTGGCTCCGTGCCTACCTCTTCGCGGTCGACATGAGCAATGAAGACCCCGCGACCGCCCGGGTGCAGGCCGAGCGGTCCAACGCCGACCTGTTCCTGGACGGACTCGTCCGGCTCAGCCGCGCGCTAGACGACGAGGATCCCCAATGGGCGCGAGAGATGCTCCTTCCTGTAGCACTGGCGCAGGGCGACGGCCTGCCGGCCGACGGGCGGCTGTGGGCGGCAGTGGTGCGTGCGGCCGGCCGACCCGGCGTGGGTGCCGCAGACCTCATCAGCGTGAGCAGAGAGGCGAAGGACTACCTTGATGCCCCGGAGGATGGAATGAACAGCCACGGATGGAGGCTCAAGCACTCGCCGACGGCCAACTATTTGGCCGAGTCGGCCGACGCGCGCGCCTATCACTCCCTGTTCGTCACTGCCATGACCGACCGGCTCGCCGTGCTGCCATCCGGACAACGCGACTGGTCAAGCGCCGACCGCTACACCCGTGACCACCTTCCGCACCATGCACGACTCGCCGGTCTGCTTCACGAGTTCCTGGATGACCCCGAATTCCTGCTGGCAATGAACGGCGAGAAGCTCTACCGCGCACTCGGCCTCATCCAGGCGACCGCCAACGATCGGGCGGCTAACGTGCGAGCTCTGTGCTGGGAGTTGATGGGACCACGCTGGCGGCTGGGCGACGGGCACACCCTGGCTCGGCTGGCGCTCCACGCCCAGGTGCGAGGGTTAAACGAACTCGCTCGGTGCGCCCGCGAGCAAGTGGCAGGCTGGCAGGCCGAGGCGGTTGACTGCCGTCCCTTGTCCCTCCGGAAGGAACTGGAGGATCACAGCGTCAAAACGGTCCACTGCCTTCCCGATGGTGGCGAACTGGCCCTCACTGGCAGCTGGATCTTCCACCGCCCAGGTGGCGCAGACGATGCCTCCTGGACATCGTTCAACCCCGCGAGCATCCCCAGCCGTCATGGCATCTCAGTGCGGGTCACCGCTTCTTCGGTCATCGACCACTCCGGGCAGCCAGCACTGTTCGCGGGGGAGATCACGGGCCGGGCGTGGGTCGCGCTGCTGGACGGCAGGGGGCAGCAGATCGAGCCGCTGGATCTCAAATGCCCACTAACCACCTGCGTCAAGGTCGGACAGGGGCTACTGATCGCGGGGGGTGACGGGTGGCAGTGGCGGAGCCGGGGCCAAACCGGTGAGCTCGTCAAAAATCCGGGGCTGCGGCTCGGCGGAATCACTGCCGCCGAGACCGCAGAAGGGGTTAGGGTGGCGGCCCGTACGGCGTCGAACGTAGTCGTGTGGCGTGGTGACGGCGGGCTGCTGAAGACCTTCGAGCCGCCCCAGAGCCGCGGCCTGATGAAGATCACTTCCGACGCTGAGGGCGTCTACACCGGAGCCGGGGACGGTTCCGTGTGGTGGACGGCCTGGAACGGCCGCAACCGTCGACTCGTCACCCAACACGCGAGCGGAGTCAGCGAACTGCGACTGTGCACTATTGGTGACACACAGGTACTGGTCAGCGCGGGCGTACACGGCGACATCAGGCTGTCGTCACACACCGATGCCAGTCTGTCCCAGCAGTTCGACATCGGGCTCGATGTCCACACGGTGGACATTCACCGCAACGGGAAGTTGATCGTAGGAACTGCCGAGGGCTTGGTCCGCATCACACCATGAGCAGCATTGCCCAGTGAGTCGGGGAGTCGAACGTGAGTCATGAAGATCTGATGTCATCCTCTGCCCGCAGGACGGCGCTGCCGTACGAACTGTCCATGACACTGCATGCACTGGCCACGGATCTATTGGGGAACGCGGTCAATCCGCTCCGCGTCGAGTCCCTGCTGCGCAATGTCATCACCCTCGGCAAGACAGTCCTTGACCGTCAAATCCCCCTCCCACGCCGCCCCTTCGACTTCTCAGGTGAGCAGAAGCCCATCGGGCCCGGCGCTCTACTCCACGAGTACGCGGAGGCGGGGGCCACGAACCTGGGGGGCCTGCTCAGCGAGCTGGACGCCAATCTGCTGTCCGAGCTCGACGAGCTCGTGACCCGATCGGAGCTGTCACCGACCGTCCGCGACGAGCCTCCTACGGCGGCACTGGTGGGCGCGGTGCCCCTGCTGCTGGCGCCGGTGGACGACTGGTACGTCATCGCGGGCGCTGACGTCGTGTTCGACCCCAGCGACGACGTCCGGCCTTCGCCATCGCTCCCTGACCAAACCGCGATCGATCGGGGAGTGCAGTCGGCGCAACACCTGATGGCGAGCGTGGGCAACCGACCATCCACCGACGTCCGTCCCCGTGTCGACGCGCCGTACTTGCTCAGCCCCTCCGCGATCGGCCCGGACTCCTGCGCGCCCGCCGTCGCACTGTCCTTGATTGCTGCCGAGAGCGGTCTCCCGGGCCTCGGCAATCTGGGTGTGCTGGCTCTGGCGGGCATCTCGCAGAACAGCGAGTGGCTGCCGCCCACCGTACCCGAGCAGGCGATGGCGGCCGCCGTAGATGCCGGCCTCGATGTCCTGTGGCGGGACGCCGACGGCTGGCGGCTGCGCCGGGCGAGCACCGTTGAGACCGATCCGGATCCGACCCTGCTCGGAGCGGTCCGCCTGCTGTGGGCAGAGCAGTGGCAGGCGACGGTGCGTCGCTGGGCCTCGGAGACACTCGCAGAGCATGAGTGGCGCATCATACACTCGACCGGCGCAACCGACTCCGCGCCGGGGTGGTCCGGGCCAGCCGACCGTCGCCTGGTGAACTTCGAGCGGGCCTCGTTCCTGTTCAAGAGATTTCACGGGAAGCCACTTTCCCGGGTGATCCAGTCTGGGACGCGTAACTGCGGGAAGACGGTCTGCGCCCAGCAACTGGTGCGCAAGCTGGAGGGCGTGGGCTGGCAGACTGTGGTGCTGTCACCAGACCGCCACCAACTGCCATCGGGCTACGAACTGCCAACCCTAGTCCGCGCCGCGCTCACCACTACGAGCATTGACAGCACACGCCGGAAAGTCCTGGTGGTGCTTGA
Organism: Streptomyces sp. NPDC006207; assembly: GCF_040613835.1. NCBI lineage: Bacteria > Bacillati > Actinomycetota > Actinomycetes > Kitasatosporales > Streptomycetaceae > Streptomyces > Streptomyces sp. NPDC006207. The sequence continues at coordinate 5,732 of NZ_JBEXSX010000019.1, forward strand.
GGATCTGCACGCCCTGGAGGATGGCAACGTCGGCGAGGCACTGGAGTCGCTCAGTGAACTCAAGGTTGGTGTCCTCGCGCTGACCCGCTTTGTCGACGGAGCGGCTAACCGTTGGGACAACCACGGGGTGACCTCCTATGTCACCATGGTGGCTCCGGAGGACGCAGCCGACCTGGCCCGCCAGATGATCCGGCAGACACCCGGGGAGTACCGAGTCCGCGTCGACGACACGGCGGCCGTCGAGCTGGCGGTTGAGGCATGCCAAGGGGATCTTCGACTGTTGACCGATCTGCTTCGGGAGGAGCAGATCGGCAAGCCCTCTCCCTCGGCGGCCCTGCCCGAGCGGGGTCTCGGCGTCGAACTGGTGCGGGCCCGGGCCCAAGCCGTCTGCGACGGCCTGGGCGCCGACGCTCGGGCCGCGGTAAACCGGCTGGCTGCCGTGTCATGGCTGGACGAGGGCGTCCCGTCCGCCCACGTGGGAGCACTCCCCGAGGACACCCGTACAGCCCTCGCCGTGGTCGTCCACGACGACCTGGCTAGGATTCCCAGCACCGTCCGGGCCGAGGCGGTGCTCGCCTGCGCGAGCTCCGAGGGGCTGAACGCCCTCCCCGCACATCTGGAGCCGTACGTACTGGACCTCCTCCGCGAGGGGAACTACCAGCGGCTTGATGTCCTGCTGCGCAAGTGCGCCGCCTACGCACCGCAACAGCTCGCGCAGCTACTAGATTTCACCTCAGTACGGCGTGCGATCACCAACTGGGCGGCGACCTCGCACCCGCGCAAGGCTCTCGCCCTGCTGCGCCTGTGTCGGCGCAACAGCGACGCCGACTGGACTGCCGCCGCGCTACCGGCAGTCATCGCACGCGTTCCGTCCACCCATGACCTGACGGCACGTGAGCTCACACTCGCGCTCACCTCGCTCTGGGACGACGAGTTCCGTCTGCCGCAGATCGTGTTGTCAGACCTCGTCGCATGGGTCGGTAAACCGCAAGGGGGGCTGGACTCGGTCCTCGCCCAGCCCTCCACGCTCACGGATCGGTACCACCTCGTCAACGCCCTGCTGAAACTGGCCGGTGAGGGCACCACACCAACCGGGACGGTCTGTGAGTGGCTCGAGCAACGCGCCGAGGACCTCGTCCGGGGCGCCGACCCCGCCCGCCACCGGGACCTCATCGCCGTACGACGCATGGACGACCTAATCTTCGCCAAGTCACGACAGGCCCGCGAGGACGACCCCGCGTCGGCGCTGCGCCCACTGTTCAAGCCGGCGCAGTTCCTCATCGAGTCCCCTCCTACCCGGGGCAGGTCCCTCGCCGCCATCCTCTCCTGGCTATCACTGCGGTTGCACTTCGACGGCGCCAGGGACTGGGACCAGGTCATCGAGCACTACAAGTCGCAGCTTCAGGCGGCCTTGGCGTACTCGGACGCCAGCCAAATAAGCCAGGCCCTGTTCGACCTGTCGCAGAGCAACCGCGGGCTAAGCAACCGACTGCTCAACCAGTTGAAGTTCGGCCGCACGCTGATTCCCGTAGTGAAGGCTGCACCCCCCGCGGAAGCCGCCATCCTCATCTCGACGGTTCGGAACATCCATGCCGCCACACTTCGTACACTGCTCTACAGGGAGAACCGAGACGGCGACCTGGTCGCCGACGTCAGCCTGGCCCGCGAACTGGCCAAGTCCATCTGCAGTTTCGAAGACGCCCGCGGCGCTGGCATGCTGCTAAGCAGTGTCAGCCGCGTCGACGACCTCTACTGCGACACCAAGGAGCGGTTCAGTTACCGACTGGCCTCCGAGATCGGTCAGGAGTTCGCCGAAAATGTAATGCAGCGAGAACGTCGGCCCGCCATCGTCTACCACCTGTTGCGCGGCCTGTGGGAGTCGGGCGCAGACTACCGGCAGGCGGTCGAGGAGTCCGCGCTCAACCTCGTCGTCTCTAGCATCCATGCCCAACGCGGCGCCGCCCGTCCCTGGGGTCCGCGTCTGGCTATGTTGCTCATCCAGGACGACTATTTCGGCCAGCACTTTCTTAACGAGCTGGCGGCGCGGCTGGACCGCAAGGTACTGCGCGACCGGATGTCCCAGGTGTCGCTCGACCCGGAGAGCATGGTGCACACTCATCGGCTGGGGCTCGCGCTGGTACCCGACATCGGCGTAGACTTCGCCAAGCGGGTTGAATTGGACAAAGCCGGACGGGTTCAACTCGTGAGCACCGCGAGCAATGTCGCACAGAAGCTCCAAGTGCTGGCCGACACCCTGCGCGCAGGTGGCAAAGTCGAAGCGACCGCTCTGGTGCTCAACCACTTCAAACAGCAAAGCCCCCAGTGGAACTGGGCCGAGCGGCTGCGGGTAAGCCGCAGCATCGGCGCCTTCACCACTACGCTCGGGCAGCTGCGCAAACTGGACCCGTCGGAAGCGGCTACGACCGTGGACGCCCTGAGCCGGCCCCACGGCGGACAGGACCTCTCCCATCTGCGGGAACTCGTTCTGCGCAGCGTCGTGCATCCGCCGCTTGCCGCCGAGTTGCTGAGCGAGGTTGAGCGCTGTAAGTCAGGCCTCGGCAAGGTGGAGCTGGCTGCCCTGCGCAGCGAACGCAGGCGTTGGCGGACCCTCATCGAGGTCTTCAAGTTCGAGCAGGATCCACTGACCCAGGGCATGGTGGGACGCTCCCTGGCCCGGCTCGGGGTAACCAACCGGACCGAGGAAAGCGAGTGGATGCATACTTTGGTCACCAGTCGGTGGGAGGGCACGATGCATCTCCTGGCCAGTCCGCGGGCGGTCACCGAGATGCTCACGCTCGCATTCATGTGGGAGCCGCAGTGGGGCGAGCAGCTGGCCGCGAGCGTCAACGTCGACCGGCTGGTGAACCGGCTGCGGTTGGGTCTCCGGTCCGATCTCCAACAGATCCCTGGCCTGCTGAAGGCACTATGGCTGACCGGTCATCATGACGCGTTCGACGAAGTCCTCGGCCATGTCCTCGGGCTGCACTGCGACGTCCTGGCGAACGCTTTGGGGCTCCACCAGGCAAGCAAACTTTTGCAAGTGGTCCGAATCGCGAGCAGATCAGCAGGTTCACTACCCGAGGCGGTGGGACGGCTGATCGAGGAGATGGCGGGCCGGCATCTGGTGGTTGACGCCGAGGCGCACTGGAGCGGCCTGGGGTGGGCAGCCCAAGCCCTACACGAGTGCTCCGGCCTTCGCTTCCTGCCGGAGACGGTCCCGACGCTACGGCCCAACACCGTGGCCCATCCCGCCGCCGTGGCCTGGGCCGCCGCGTGGCTGCCGCGCACAAAATGGTCGTCCGCGATCGTCTCGGAGGCCGTCGAGGCCTATGACAAGTCCGGCAGTACCCAGCACTGGCATGCCCGGGAGACCTGCATGGCCCTGATTGCGGCCGCGCGGGTCGGGCTCCTCCCCGCTACCGGCCCCCTCGACCCGCACTGGCACGCGGCCACCGAGGCGAATCCCGAACTGCTCACGCTCTTGTGCCGTGAAGCGCTCCATTCCCCGATCTTGCGCGACCACTTCGCCAGCCCGGAGATCGCCGGACGAATGCGAGATGCAATCAACGAGCCCAGTTTGTCCACTTATCTATGCGAGGAGGAACTACGCTCCGCCATCAAACAGCTATGCCCGAAGCCACCCACACCTAGCGTGAACCCGAACGCCGGGCTTGGGCTCTAAGGGCCCAACGACAACAGAACTACATGCCGACCTTTCGTGACGATCGGTCGACCATTCCGGCTTGCCGCTTGCGTTACCGACCTCCGCTTCTTGAGGTCTGGAATGCGCTGGTGACGATGTGCGTCCGGGCGGGTACGCGGTAGGTACGGCCCGGACCGCTCAACACGCACGTCTCGAAGACGATGAAGACACTGAACGGGAATGGCTGACGGGTTTCTTGCCTGGCTACGCCCCGACTTCAACCCGGTCGAGGGCCTGTGGGCGCACATCAAGCGCAGCCTGGCCACCCGCACCCTCAACGAGCTCGACACCCTGCTCCGCGGGACCCAAGTCGTTGCGATACCGGCACGGCATCCTCAGCGGGTTCCTCGCCGGTACCGGCCTCACCTCGACAGACCCAACTGACCCCAAGGCGCGGAAGTCAGTAATCGCGTGGACGCCGCGGAGGCTGATGGCTACGGTGGGCACACGCCCTTGACCGAGGAAGGAGGCGGAAGCCATGTGCCTGTTCACCGTTCCGCGCTCCCGCCCCGTTGTCCGCAGGGCGTACTCCGTCTGACCGGGAGCGCTCCGCTCTTCCGTGAGGACTTCTCCTTCATGACCGATCTGGTCTTCCGCCCGCTCGTCGCGGGCGAATCGCACCTCTTCCACTCCCTGACCCCCGAGGACCACGGCCTGGTCGGCCGGTCCCTGATGGGTCACTCCTACGCCATGACCGACGAGGGCGGCGAGTACCGTCCCGACTGGACCTGGGTGGCCCTGCGCGACGGCGTCGTGGTCGCCCGCGCGGCCTGGTGGGCGGCTCCGGCCGACGAGAAGCCGATAGCGCTCGACTGGTTCGACTTCACCGACGCCGACGCGGCCGTACGGCTGCTGCAGACGGCGCCGCTCAAGGCCGAGTACGAGCTGGTGCTGCCCCCCGGCTGGCGGGAGCGGCGCGAGGTCCGCGAGGCCGCCCAGTCCCGCATCGACGCGGCGATCGTCTCCGGCATGGAGCTGCTCGTCGAACGCTACCGCTACGTCTGGACCCCCGAGTGCGGGCTGCCCGAGCGCACCGGACGGCTCGAGTACCGGCCGGAGCCGGACGACGGCGTGATCCTGGACGTACTGAGGCGCATCGGGGTCGGCAGCCTCGACGCGCACACCCGCCGCATGGTGCGGCTGCACGGCCCGGACGCGGCCGCCCGCGAGGAGCTGGAGTTCCTCAACTGGCTGCAGTCGCCCCGCGAGTGGTGGCGCCTGGCGTACACCCCGGAGGGCGAGCTCGCCGGCATCCAGGTGCCGGGGCGCAACCCGGGTGCGTTCTGCGTCGGCTTCATCGGTGTCCTGCCGGAGCAGCGCGGCCACGGCTACGCCTACGACCTGCTGGTCGAGTGCACGAACGACCTGGCCGGACACGGCGCCGAGCGGATCGCCGCCGCCACCGACCAGGGCAACGCGCCGATGGCGGCGCACTTCGCCAAGGCGGGTTATCCGGTCGCCGGGGAGCGCGTCAACCTGGTGTGACCCCCCGGACGGCGGGCAGCATGGTGCCCATGCGCTTCGACGTGTGGGCACCGGACGCCGGTGAGGTGGAGGTACGGGTCGACGGCCGGGCTCACGACATGGAGCGCGACCCCGAACGCCAGGGCTGGTGGTACGCGGACGTGCCCGCCGGGCACGGTACGCGCTACGCCTTCGCGCTGGACGGGGGCCCACCGCGGCCCGACCCCCGCTCCCGGCGGCAGCCGGACGGGCCGGAGGGCCCAAGCGCGGTCGTCGACCACGACCGCTTCGCCTGGGCCCACGAGTGGGCGGGCCGCCCGCTGCCCGGCGCGGTCCTCTACGAGCTGCACGTCGGCACCTTCACCACCGACGGGACCTTCGACGCCGCGGTCCAACACCTTCCGTACCTGGCCGGGTTGGGGATCACCCACATCGAGCTGATGCCGCTCTGCCCGTTCCCCGGCACGCACGGCTGGGGGTACGAGGGCGTGTCGCTGTGGGCCGTGCACGAGCCCTACGGCGGCCCCGACGGGCTCAAGCGCTTCGTGGACGCCGCGCACGGCCACGGGCTCGGGGTGGTGCTGGACGTCGTCCACAACCACCTCGGCCCCTCGGGCAACCACCTGCCCGCCTTCGGGCCGTACTTCACCGACCGCCACCACACCCCGTGGGGCGACGCCGTCAACCTCGACGCCCCCGGCTCCGACGAGGTGCGCGACTTCCTGGTCGGCAGCGCCCTGTCCTGGCTGCGCGACTACCGCCTCGACGGGCTGCGGCTCGACGCCGTCCACGCCCTCGTCGACACCCGCGCGGTGCACCTGCTCGAGGAGCTCTCCACCTCCGTCGACGCCCTGTCGGCCGCGGTCGGCCGCCCGCTCTTCCTGATCGCCGAGTCCGACCGCAACGACCCGCGCACCACCGACCCGCGCGAGGCCGGCGGCCTGGGTGTGCACGCCCAGTGGAACGACGACTTCCACCACGCCCTGCACACCGCCGTCACCGGCGAGGCCCAGGCGTACTACGCGGACTTCGCCGTCTCCCCGGTGACCGCCGTGGCCAAGGCACTGCGCCGGGTCTTCTTCCACGACGGCACCCACTCGAGCTTCCGCGGCCGCGCCCACGGCCGCCCCGTCGACCTGACGACCACCCCGGGCCACCGCTTCCTCGCCTACACCCAGACCCACGACCAGATCGGCAACCGCGCCACCGGTGACCGCCTCGGCGCGAGCGTCCCTGCGGGGCTGCTCGCCGCGTCCGCCGCGCTCGTCCTCACCTCCCCGTACACGCCGATGCTGTTCATGGGCGAGGAGTGGGGCGCCCGCACGCCCTGGCAGTTCTTCACCGACCACGACGACCCCGAGCTCGCCGCCGCCATCACCCGGGGCCGCCGCCGCGAGTTCGCCGAGCACGGCTGGAAGGCCGAGGACATCCCCGACCCCCAGGACCCGGCGACCCGGCTGCGCTCCTGCCTGGACTGGTCAGAACCCGCCCGGGAGCCGCACGCGGAACTGCTGGCCTGGTACCGGCGGCTCATCGCGCTGCGCCACGCCGAGCCCGAGCTGACCGACCCCGCCCTGGACGCCGTCCACGTCACCGTGGGCGAGCACACCCTGCGGCTGGACCGCGGACGCTTCCGGATCGCCGTCAACTTCTCCCCCGAGGAGGCGCTGGTCCCCCTCCACCACCCCGGCCGCGCCGACCCTCCGGGCTACGTCCCGGTCGCCGCCTGGCGTCCCGGACCACCGCCCGCCGACACCGGCTGCCTCCACCTGCCCGGCCACTCGGTCGCCGTGCTCCGTGAGCGCTGATTACCCTGATCGGGTGACGACCGACGACGAGCCCCGCGCGATCTGTGTCCACTGCGGCGACCCGACCGAGTACCCCGACTCGCAGCCGGGCGCGACCCTCTGCCCGGTCTGCGCCTGGCACGAGGCCCAGCGCACGGCCTGCAGCGGCTGAACCGCGCGGCCCGGTGGGGTCAGTCCTCCAGCAGCAGCTTGCGGGCGACCTCGACGTCGAAGGACGCGGGCGGGCACACCGGGTCTATCAGTTCCAGGTGCTCCATCAGCAGCCGCCCGACGGCCCAGTTCCGGTACCACTTGCGGTCGGCGGGGACGACGTACCAGGGCGCGGCCTCCGTGGAGCAGCGTCCGAGCACGTCCTCGTACGCCTGCTGGTAGGAGGGCCACATCGCCCGGTCCTCCAGGTCGCCGGGGCCGAACTTCCAGTGTTTGCAGGGGTTGTCCAGCCGTTCCAGCAGGCGGGTGCGCTGCTCCTCGCGGCTGATGTGCAGGAAGACCTTGACGACGCTGACGCCGTCGTCGGCGAGCGAGGCCTCGAAGGAGTTGATGGTCTCGCAGCGCTCCTCCCACACCGAGCGCGGCGCCCGGCCCCTGACCCGCGGCACGAGGACGTCCTCGTAGTGGGAGCGGTCGAAGACCCCTATCCGCCCGCGACCGGGCAGGGCCCGCTCGACGCGCCACAGGAAGTGGTGGGCCTGTTCCTCCGCCGTCGGGGCCTTGAAGGCGGTGATGCGGCACCCCGCGGGGTCGAGCAGGCTCGCGAGGTGCCGTACGGCGCCGCCCTTGCCCGAGGTGTCCATGCCCTGGAGCAGGACGAGGACCGAACGCGGGTCGCCCGCCGTGCTCTGTGCGAAGAGCCGCTCCTGCAGCGCCGTGATCCGGCCGCGTGCGTACGGCACGCACGCCAGCGCCTCGGCCTTGCCGGCCGGGCCGCCCGGCGTGGCGCGGGGGTCGTACGACCGCAGCCGCACGGGGCCGCCGCCCGACGGGACCCGCAGCTTCGCGCGCAGCCCGGGCCTGGTTCCGGATGCGGTGTCCGGGCTCCTCTTCGTCACCGCGCCTCCCTCCGGGGGACCCTCCCCGCTCCCCGCGGGCTCCGGTCCGGTGATCCGATGGTGCGCCGGATCCCCCGGCGCCGCCAACGCGTCCGGGAGCCACGGGTGTCACGGCCCGAGCGCCGCGCGCACCGCCGGGAGCGGAGCTCAGGCGTCCGGGGTGGCGAGCCGCTCGGCGTCGCGGGCGAGGGCGGTGAGGCGGGAGATGGCCCGGAAGTACTTCTTGCGGTAGCCGCCGGCGAGCATCTCCTCGCTGAAGATGCCGTCGAAGGGCCGGCCGGAGGCCATGACGGGGACCTCGCGGTCGTAGAGCCGGTCGGCCAGGACGACCAGGCGCAGCGCGGTGGCCTGGTCCTCCACGGGACCGACGCCGCGCAGGAAGACCGCCTCGACGCCGTCGCAGAGCGCGCCGTAGCGGCTGGGGTGGACCCGGGCGAGGTGGGCGAGGAGGGCGCCGAAGTCGTCCAGGGAGGCGCCCGGGGTGCGGCCCGCGGCAGCGGTGACCTGCTCGTCGGTGTACGGCGCGGGGGCCTCGGGAAGGCCGCGGTGGCGGTAGTCCTCACCGTCGATGCGCAGCGACCGGAAGCGGGCGGACAGGCCCTGGATCTCGCGCATGAAGTCGGCGGCCGCGAACCGGCCCTCGCCGAGCTTGCCGGGCAGGGTGTTGGAGGTCGCGGCCAGCTTCACCCCGGCGTCGGCCAGCTTGCCCAGCAGGGTCGAGACGAGCACGGTGTCGCCGGGGTCGTCGAGTTCGAACTCGTCGATGCAGACCACCCGGTGCCCGCTGAGCGCCTGCACGGCCTGCTGGAAGCCGAGGGCGCCGACGAGGTTGGTCAGCTCCACGAAGGTGCCGAAGGCCTTCTGCTCGCGCGGCGCGGGCGTGGCGTGCCACAGCGAGGCGAGCAGGTGGGTCTTGCCCACGCCGTAGCCGCCGTCGAGGTAGACCCCGCCGGGTCCGGCCGGGGCGGCGGGTGCGGCCTGACGCCGGAACCAGCGCTTGCGCCCGCCGTCGGCGGGGACGCCCAGCCCCTCCGCGAAGGCCCGCAGCGTGCCGACGGCCTGGGCCTGGCTCGGCTGCTTCGGGTCCGGGAGGTAGGTGTCGAACCGTACGGAGTCGAAGCGCGGCGGCGGCACCATCTCGGCCACCAGCCGGTCCGCCGGGACGTGCGGCTCGCGTCCGCTCAGCGAGACGGGCGGCGTCCCGCCGGGTATCGGGCTGGATGCTTGCGCGGCGGCGAAGGACGAGGACACAGCACTCCAGCCTAGTGCCTCGCCGGTGGTCCTCCCGCCGCCGTGTGGCCGACCCCACTGCGTGGGGGGCGTGGAAGACTGCAGCCATGCGCCGCCTCTTCCCCGCCCCCGCGACCGCTGCCGCACCGGCACCCGCCGAGACCCTGGACACGCCGGAGGCGCTGGCCGACGCCTACGCGTACCCGGAACCGGCAGGCGGGGAGCCTTGGCTGCGGGCGAACATGGTGTCGTCGCTGGACGGCGCGGCCCGGCACGACGGACGCTCCCAGCCGCTCTCCTCGGACGCCGACATGCGGGTGTTCGGGGTGCTGCGGGCCCTGGCCGACGTGGTGGTCGTCGGCGCGGAGACGGTGCGGCAGGAGGGCTACCGCCCCGCCCGCGCCCGGGAGGCCTTCGCGGCCCGCAGGGCCGCGGCGGGACAGGGCCCGGCCGCCGCGATCGCCGTGGTGAGCGCCCGGCTCGACCTGGACTTCTCGCTGCCGCTGTTCACCGATCCGCTGGTGCCGACCCTCCTGCTGACCGGCGAGGACGCCCCGGCCGACCGGGTCGCGGCGGCCGGGAAGGCGGGGGCACGGGTCGTCCGGGCCGGCTCGGGCACGGGCGTGGAGCCGGCGCGCGTGGTGCGCGAGCTGGCCGCGCTGGGGCTGCGCCGGATGCTGACCGAGGGCGGGCCCCTGCTGCTCGCCCAGTTCGCCGCCGCCGGGGTGGTCGACGAGCTGTGCCTGACGATCGCCCCGCTGCTGACCGCCGGTGACGCCATGCGCATCATGAACGGACCCGGCATCACCGACCCCGTCCGTTACACCCCGGTGTCGATCCTGGAGGAGGACGGCTTCCTGTTCACCCGCTACGTACGCGGCTGACCGGCCCCCCGGTGCGACCGGGACCGGCCACCGGCCGCCCACGCCACCGGCCTCACCCGGATGGCGCCGATTGCCCGCCCCGCACTCGTCCGCGTGCCACGGCCCGGGAACGGATGTCCCCGCGTGCCCCGCGCCCGGACGGGGCAGGATGGTTTCCGTGGCAGGCCCGACGGCCCGCGAGAGAGAAGGACGCGTCCGTGTTCACGACCGTACTCATGATCGAGCAGCCGCTCGTCCCCGCCGATGTGGATCTGGTCACCACGCTCCACGGTGACGAGCCCGTCTCCTTCGTCGTCCTGATGCAGCCACGCGGCGACCAGGACCGGCTGCTGCGGGCCATCGACGACGTCGCCCTCGGCGAACTCGACAAGGCCGTCCACGAGCGCGAGCGCCCCGAGGGCGACAAGGCCCTGATGCCCGCCGAGCGCGCGCTGAGCCACAGCCTGACCGCCCTGCGCGAGGCGGGCTGCGAGGCCGTGGGCGAGGTGGTCGAGCGGCACCCCATCGAGCTGATGAAGTCGGTGGTCGAGCAGACCCACGCCGACGAGGTCATCGTGCTGACCGCCCCGCACCTGGTGGAGGAGTTCTTCCACCGCGACTGGACCTCCCGGGCCCGGCACAAGGTCGGCGTGCCGGTGCTGAAGCTGTTCGCCCACAACGCGGAGGACTGAGCGGACGCCGTGTCCCCGACTGGTGGAAGAATCGGGGACGGCCGACGACCGACCTCGTGAGTTCCAGGGAGCACCTCGCATGAGCCCCACCCTTCCCCCCGGTATGGACCGACCGCACTTCATCGGGATCGGCGGGGCCGGGATGTCGGGCATCGCGAAGATCCTGACCCAGCGCGGCGCCGCCGTCGCGGGCAGCGACGCGAAGGACTCCGACACGGCCGGGGCGCTGCGCGCGCTGGGCGCGACCGTCCACATCGGCCACTCGGCCGCGCACCTCGCGCAGGACGCGACCTGCGTGGTCGTCTCCAGCGCCATCCGTGAGGACAACCCGGAGCTGGTGGCGGCCCGCGGGCGCGGCATCCCGGTGGTGCACCGCTCGGACGCGCTGGCGGCGCTGATGGGGGGCTCGCGCCCGATCGCGGTGGCCGGCACGCACGGCAAGACGACCACCACCTCCATGCTCGCGGTGAGCCTGTCCGCGCTGGGCCTGGACCCGTCGTACGCCATCGGCGGCGACCTGGACGCCCCGGGCTCCAACGCCCACCACGGCACCGGCGAGATCTTCGTGGCGGAGGCGGACGAAAGCGACCGCAGCTTCCAGAAGTACGACCCCGAGGTGGCGATCGTGCTCAACGTGGAGCTCGACCACCACGCGAACTACGCGTCGATGGACGAGATCCACGAGTCGTTCGAGGTCTTCGTCGGCAAGATCGTCCCCGGTGGCACCCTGGTCGTCGGCGAGCACTCCGGCGCGCGGGAGCTGGCCGCCCGGGTGGCGGGCCGCGAGGGGCTGACCATCGTGCGCGTCGGCGAGGACGAGCAGGCCGACGTGCGGATCCTGCGGATCACCCCGCACGGGATGTCCAGCGAGGTCACCGTCCGCCTGGGCGGCGAGGAGCACACCTTCACCGTCTCCGTGCCCGGCCGCCACTACGCCCACAACGCGGTCGCCGCCCTGGCCGCGGGCGTCGCGCTGGGCGTCCCGACGGAGGGCCTGGCCAAGGCGCTCGGCACCTACACCGGGGTGAAGCGCCGGCTGCAGCTGAAGGGCACCGCCGCGGGCGTCCAGGTGATCGACTCCTACGCGCACCACCCGACCGAGATGACCGCGGACCTGCAGGCCCTGCGCGAGGCGGCGGACGACCGGCGCATCGTCGTGGTCTTCCAGCCCCACCTGTTCAGCCGCACCCAGGAGCTGGGCCGCGAAATGGGCCGGGCCCTCGCGCTCGCCGACGCCTCCGTGGTGCTGGACATCTACCCGGCCCGCGAGGACCCGATCCCCGGCATCACCAGCGACCTGATCATCGACGCGGCCGTCGCGGCGGGCGCCGACGTCACCGCGGAACACGACAAGGAAGCGGTCCCCGAGGTCGTCGCCGGAATGGCCAAGCCCGGTGACCTTGTTCTCACCATGGGCGCGGGCGACGTGACCGATCTCGGTCCGCGCATCCTCGCGCGCCTGGAGAACTGAGGAGAGGGAGGACCATGGCGTACGAAGTCGACAAGTCCGAGGAGCAGTGGCGTCAGGAGCTGACGCCACAGGAGTACGCGGTCCTGCGCCAGGCGGGCACGGAGCGTCCCTTCGTGGGCGAGTACACCGACACCAAGACCCGCGGCGTCTACTCGTGCCGCGCCTGCGGCGCCGAACTGTTCACCTCGGACACCAAGTTCGAGTCGCACTGCGGCTGGCCGTCCTTCTACGACCCGAAGGACAGCAAGGCCGTCGAGCTGATCGAGGACCGCTCGATGGGCATGGTCCGCACCGAGGTCCGCTGCACCCGCTGCGGCTCGCACCTGGGCCACGTCTTCGAGGGCGAGGGCTACGACACCCCGACGGACCAGCGGTACTGCATCAACTCGATCTCGCTGCGGCTGGCCCCCGTGGAGGACTGATCACGAAATCCGACGGCTAGGCCCCTCGCGTGGGGCGGACGCGCCACGCGGGGCGCGTCCGTCGACTCCCCGCCCACCGGGTGGCAACGTGGCCCGGCATGGAACACCACGTACGGGCCAGGTTGCTGCTGGCCAGCGCCACCATGCTCTTCGTCGAACTGGCGCTGATCCGGTGGGCGGGCGCGAACGTCGTCCATCTGAGCTACTTCTCCAACTTCATCCTGCTCGGCTCGTTCCTGGGGATCGGGCTGGGCTTCCTGATCGCGGCGGAACGCGGCCGGTGGCTCAAGCGGTGGGCGCCGCTGCCGCTGGCCGTGCTCGTGGTGCTGGTGCGGGAGTTCCCTGTCCAGGTGCGGCAGAGCAGCGGCGACATCATCTACTTCACGGCGGTGAGGACCACCGGGCTGCCGCAGTGGGTGACGCTGCCGGTGCTCTTCCTGCTGGTGGCGTTCGCGATGATGGCGATCGGCAAGATCACCGCCGATCTGTTCCGGCAACTGCCGTCGCTGGAGGCGTACCGGTGGGACCTGCTCGGCTCGCTGACCGGTTCCGTGGCCTTCGCGGGGGTGTCCTGGCTGCGCGCGCCCTCCCTGGTGTGGGGGCTGATCGCCGCTGCGGCGCTGCTGGTCCTCGGCGGCCGGCGGAACACGCTGCGGTACGCGCTGCCGCTGGCGGCGATGGTCCTGGCGCTGCTCTTCGAGTCGCTGGCGCCGGGGGTGTCCTGGTCGCCGTACTACAAGATCGAGCTGACCCGCCCGGAGCCGGGCACCAGTTCCCGGACGTACAAGATCGCCGCCAACGGCGTGCCGCACCAGAGCATCGCGCCGCTGAAGGTGCTGCAGCAGCCCAACTCGCCGTACGAGCAGGCCTACCGGGAGACCCCGGACAATCCGCACCGCAAGGTGCTGGTGATCGGCGCGGGCAACGGCAACGACGTCGCCGTCGCCCTGGCCAACGGCGCGCAGTACGTGGACGCCGTCGAGATCGACCCGCGGCTGCAGGAGATCGGGGCGCAGCTGCACCCCGCGCGGCCGTACGAGAACCCGCGGGTGCACGTCCACATCAACGACGGGCGGGCCTTCCTGGAGCGGACGAAGACGAAGTACGACCTCGTCGTGCTGGCGCTGCCCGACTCGCTGACGCTGGTGTCGGGCGCGAGCAACCTGCGGCTGGAGAGCTACCTCTTCACCAAGCAGGCCTTCGAGTCGGCACGTGACCACCTCGCGCCCGGCGGCGCGTTCGCGATGTACAACTACTACCGCCAGAACTGGCTGATCGACCGCTTCGCGGGAAGCCTGGACCAGGTCTTCGGGCACGCCCCGTGCATGACGGAGTACAGCAAGCGCGCCGCGGTCCTCGTGGCCGGGCTGACGCCGGCCGACCAGACGTGCGGGACGGTCTGGCGGGCCAGCGGGCCGGTGCCGCCGCCCGCGGACGACGACCACCCGTTCCCCTACCTCCTGCACCGCACCGTGCCGAGCCTCTACCTCGGCGCGCTCGGCCTGATCCTGCTGGTCACCGTGATCTCGGTGCGGCTGGCTGGGGTGCGGCTGCGCGGGACGCTGCGCTACGCCGACATGTTCCTGATGGGCGCGGCCTTCCTGCTGCTGGAGACCAAGAACGTCATCGGCTTCGCCCTGTACTTCGGCACCACCTGGCTGGTGAACGCGCTGGTCTTCATCGGGGTGCTGCTGGCGGTGCTGGCCGCCGTCGAGGTGCGGCGCCGCATGCGCCGGCTCAACCAGACGGCCCTGCAGATCCTGCTCTTCGTCACGCTCGCCGTCGGCTGGCTGGTCCCGGCGCAGGCCGTGCTGTCGCTGCCCTTCGCGGCACGGCTGGCGGCGGCCGTCGCGCTCGCCTTCGCGCCGATCTTCTGCGCCAACCTGATCTTCTCCGACCGCCTCGCCCAGGCACCGGACCCGACCGCCGCCTTCGGCGCCAACCTCCTGGGCGCGCTGACCGGCGGCACCCTGGAGTACCTGGCGCTGCTCACCGGCTACCGCGCGCTGCTGATCCTGGTGGCCGTGCTGTACGCCGGGGCCTGCGTCGCGATGCGGCTGTCCGGTGGCGGTGGCCCCGCCGGCGGCGACGGCGCGGGGCAGGGCCGGCAGGACGCCACGGCGCACGGAAACCGGCTGGTGCGCGAGGGTCCCGCTGCAGCACCATGACGGGATGCTGAGCGTCCTGCTGCCCTTCCTCGGTGCCTGCACCCTGATCGCCGCGGCCCCCGGGCCGAGCACGGTGCTGATCATCAGGCACTCCCTGCGCAGCCGCCGGGCCGGCTTCGCGACCGTCCTCGGCAACGAGACCGGTGTGTTCGTCTGGGGGCTGTGCGCCGCCTTCGGCCTCACCGCGCTCCTCGCGGCCTCACAGCTCGCCTACGACGTCGTGCGGGTCGTCGGCGCCGCCGTCCTGATCTGGTTCGGCGTCCAGGCGTTGCGTGCCGCCCGCCGCGGCCCGGATCCCGAGCGGGCCGCGGCGGGTGAGGACGTGACGCTGACGCCGTGGGCGGCCTACCGCGCCGGGCTCGGCATGAACCTGGCCAATCCCAAGGCGGCGGTCTTCGCGATGTCGTTCCTGCCGCAGTTCGTGCCCTCCGGCGCGCCCCAGCTCCCCGCGATGGTGGCGCTCGCGGCGCTGTGGGCGGTCTACGAGGTCGGCTACTACGGGGCGTACGTCTGGTTCGTCGACCGCCTGAGGGCGGTGTTCAGTCGCGCCGCGGTGCGGCGCCGCCTGGAGGCGGTGTCCGGTGGCGTGCTGGTCGCGCTGGGCGTCCGGATGGCCCTGGAGGGCTGAGCGGCCGCGCCCCCGCC
Source organism: Streptomyces sp. NPDC006207 (assembly GCF_040613835.1). Classification (NCBI taxonomy): domain Bacteria; kingdom Bacillati; phylum Actinomycetota; class Actinomycetes; order Kitasatosporales; family Streptomycetaceae; genus Streptomyces; species Streptomyces sp. NPDC006207. The sequence goes on from NZ_JBEXSX010000019.1 coordinate 21,247, forward strand.
CCTTACCCGCGGCGTGCGCTGAGCGTCGCCGCGAGCAGGCCGGCGCCCGCGGCGGCGAGCGCCGCGAGCAGGAGGGGCACCAGCGGGAACGGGACCGCGCCGGTACGGGAACCGGTGACGAGCCCGGTGACCGCCGCGTTGGCGGGCGATCCGGCGGCGACGAGGACCAGGACCGCGGTGAGGGCCGTGACGGGCACCGCCCATCCGGGGCGGAGCAGCACCGGGGGGTTGGTGAGCGCGCCGACGGCGGTGCCGAGCAGCGCGCTCACCAGGGCGGCCAGGAGACCGGCCACGGCCGCCGGGACCACCGGGATGGCCTTGAGGTGGTCCGTGGTGCGGGGGTCGGCGATGCCGAGGACCACGGCGGTGCCCGCGGTGCCCAGCACCACCGAGCACAGCAGCGCCGCCAGGACGCCCGCTGTGTGGGCCCGCCCCGGCCCGGCGGCGGCCGCCACGCAGGCGCGGGCGGCCGGCGGCTCGGCCGTCACGCTGACCCGCACCAGCCAGGCCGCGGCCGGGAGCAGCGCGGCGGCGCTCCAGCCGAGGGAGTCCAGCAGCGGCTGCGGTCCCCCGGCCAGCCCGATCCCCATGACGGCGACGTGGAGCAGCAGCGGCGGCAGCCAGCGGAAGGACCGCAGGAGCACGGCGGTCCGGTAGCGCAGCAGGGCGGTCATGAGGACTCCGTGGACGGCTGCGCGGGCGGCTCCGCGGGGCGGACCGCCCGGATGTGCCAGGGCGGCGTGGCGGTAAGGAGCCGCCGCAGGACGGCGTCGGACCCGGCGGCCGGGACGGTCACCCGGAGCGTGCCGGGCGCGGCGGGCTCGTACGCGAGCCCGGCCGGCGGCTGCCCGCCGCCGGTGGCCTCGATGACGACGCGCGGCCCGGCGGCGGCGTCCAGGGGCACCGACACGAGCCGGGCGCCCTCGACGCGGTGGACCTCCGTGATGTCGCCGGCCAGCCGGCGCGGGTCGTGGTCGACGAGGACGACCGTGCCGCCGGCGGCGCTGCGGGCGCGCACGGCGTCGTCCAGGACGGTGCGCGCGTCCCGGTCGAGCCCCGTCCACGCCTCGTCGAGGACGAGGAGTTCCGGCTCGGCCACCAGCGCCTGGGCCACCGCGACCTTCTGGCAGGTGCCCTTGGACACCTCGGCGAGCGGGGTCCGGGCGTACCCGGCGATGCCGAAGCACTCCAGCCACTGCTCGGCCCGCCGGGCGGCGGTGCGGCTGCCGAGCCCGTGCACCCGCCCCAGGTGCACGAGGTAGCCGTGCGCGTCGAAGGGCAGTGCCGGCGGGAACCGCTCGGGCACGTACGCGGTGCGCGGGCGACCGCTGACCCGGCCCGTGGTGGGGCGGTCGATGCCGGCGAGGATCCGCAGGACCGTGGACTTGCCGCTGCCGTTCGCCCCCTCGACGCGCAGCACCCGTCCCCCGGGCACGTCGAGATCGACGCCGCGCAGCACCCAGGGCCCGCGCGCCCCGTACCGGCGGCCGACCGCCTCCAGCCGCACGTCAGTTGGACGGCTGGTGGGGCTGGGACTCGCTCGGCCGGACGATGACGAAGCCCTCCCCCTGCAGCATCAGCTGCACCGCCTCGCCGGAGCCGCCGCGCAGCATCGAGCCGAAGCTCTGCGAACGGTGCAGGGAGGTCTGCAGCTGGGCGCTCCAGCCGACGACCGCGTCGGTGTCGACGTACACCGGGGCCTGCGGGGTGACCGGGATGACGATCGGGTTGCCCTCGCACATCACGCCGAGCCGGCCGTGCCCGGTGAAGACGCTGTTGAACAGGCCGCCGCCGGCCATGCCCGCGCCCTTCACGACCTTTATCTCGTAGGAGAGGGTCGAGTCGAAGACCAGCACGTTGCGGCCGTTGATGGTGAGGCTGTCGCCGGGGTCGAGGTCGATGACGAAGCAGTTGGCGGCCTCGTGCGCGAACCAGGCCTCGCCCTGGCCGCGCACCGACATCAGCGGCAGGCCCTCACCGGTGAAGGCGCGCTTGAGGAACTTGCCGACGCCCTGCCCCTTCACCTCGAACTGCAGGTTGCCCCGGAAGGCGATCATCGAGCCCTGGCGCGCCAGGCACTCGCCGTTCACCGCGTACTTGATCGACTTGGCGTTCTGGAGGGTCATGCCGGGCTCGGTAGCCGGCTGCGCCGTGTTCTCGGTCGCGAAGAGGTCGCTGTGCACCCCGGCATCCTGGCCCGGAGGGATCGGCTCCGACAAGCTCTTGCGGGGCGGGTGGCAGACTGTCGAGGTGACAACCGATCCTCGCGACGCCGCTCCCCAGTTCGTCCTCCCCCTGGTCGTCCGCATCGAGCGGACCGCCCCGCCGGCGCGGACCGACGCGCTGGAGACGGCCGCCCGTGCCGTGCTCCTGCTGCGCTCCGACGAGCGCGCCACCGCCGCGGACGGGGAGTGGGCCGGGGCGGTACGGGGCTGGGAGGACGCCCGCATCCGCAAGGTCGTACGGCGGGCGCGCGGCGCCGAGTGGCAGCGGGCCGAGGCGCTGCCCGGCATCACGGTCACCGGCAAGTCCGCCGAGGTCCGCGTCTTCCCGCCGGTTCCGCTGGACGGCTGGCCCAAGGACCTGGCGCGGCTGCAGGTGTCCGGGACGGAACTGGAGGACCCGGAGCCGCCCGCCGGGCCGGAGACCGGGACGCCGGTGCTCTGGCTCAACCCCGGGGTGCAGATGTCGGCCGGCAAGACCATGGCGCAGGCCGGGCACGGCGCCCAGCTCGCCTGGCTCGCACTGCCCCCCGCCGAGCGCGCGCAGTGGCGCGAGGCCGGTTTCCCGCTGGCCGTGCGCACGGCGCCGCAGGCCGGCTGGGAGACGCTCACCGCCTCCGGGCTGCCCGTGGTGCGGGACGCCGGGTTCACCGAGATCGCCCCGGGGTCGTGCACCGTCGTGGCGGACCACCCGGCGCTGCGCCGCTGAGGCCCCAAGCTCAAATCAAGCTCTGAAACCCGCCCCCGCGGGGTTCACCCGCCGTGCGCGGGGCCAGAACCCCGGCAGGAGGAAGGGGGGCGCATGGAGCACTCGTATCTGGGCACGGGCATCGGCTGGCGGCCGGAGATCGCGGCGGCGGTCGAGGCGCTGGCGGAGGCCGGCCGTGTCGACTGGGTCGAGGCGGTCGCCGAGAACGTCTGCCCGGGTCATCTCCCCGACTCCCTGCTGCGGCTGCGCGAGCGCGGTGTCACGGTCGTCCCGCACGGTGTCTCGCTCGGCCTCGGGGGCGCCGAGCGGCCCGGCGCGGACCGGCTGACCGCGCTCGCGCAGCGCGCGCAGGCGCTGGGCGCCCCGCTGGTCACCGAGCACATCGCCTTCGTGCGCGGCGGCGGGGAGCTGACGGGCTCGGCGCACCTGGAGGCGGGGCACCTGCTGCCCGTGCCGCGGACCCGGGACGCGCTGGACGTCCTGTGCGAGAACGTGCGCATCGCGCAGGACGCGCTGCCGGTGCCGCTCGCGCTGGAGAACATCGCGGCGCTGGTGGCCTGGCCGGACGAGGAGATGAGCGAGGGGGCCTTCCTCGCCGAGCTCGTCGAGCGGACCGGGGTACGCCTGCTGATCGACGTCGCCAACCTGCACACCAACCACGTCAACCGCGGCGAGGACCCCCTCGCCGCACTCGACGCGCTGCCGGTGCACGCCATCGCCTACGTCCACGTGGCGGGCGGTGTCGAGAAGGACGGCGTGTGGCACGACAGCCACGCGCACCCCGTCCCCGAGGCCGTCCTGGACGTGCTGGCGGCGCTGTACGAGCGGGCCTGCCCGCCCGGCGTGCTGCTGGAGCGCGACGACGACTTCCCCGCCGGCGGCGAACTGGCCCGCGAACTGGCCGCGATACGCCGCGTGGTGGACGCGGGCACGGGCGGGCGGGCGGACGTGCCGCCGGCCGTGCCCGCAGGGGTCGCCGCGGCGCCCGGGGCGGCCCGTCAGCGCCTCGCGCTGCGCCAGACCGCGCTGTTGTCGGCTCTCGTGGCCGGGACGCCGGTGCCGGAGGGCTTCGACCGGACCCGGATCGGTGTGCAGAGCCGCGCGCTGGCCGCCAAGCGCGCCGGCATCGTCGCCAAGGTGGCGCCGGAGCTGCCGGAGATCCTGGGGGCCGCGTACCGGCCGCAGTTCCTGCGCTACGCCGCGCTGCGGCCGCTCGACGGGGGCTACCGCCACGACGCCATGGCCTTCGCCGCGTACGTCCTCGACGGGGACGGCCCGCACGACCCCGCGGTCACCAGGCGGCTGGCCGCGTGGTGGCGCGAACGCTCGGGTCCGGCACCGCTCGCGGCCTGGCGGCAGCGTCTGCGCGGAAGGGTTTTCCCGGCGCCGCGACAGCCCTCACACGTATTCATACGTATGCGGGACACGCTCCGTTCAAAGCTGCCATAATCTTTTTCCAAGGGCCTCCGACCTGCGGCGGGAATGGCGGCGGAGCCCATCGAGCGCGAAAAGGAAACAACGTACCAAGGACCGGGCCCGGATTCCTGGAATTCGCGAATACGTGACTGTTCCTCGCCTTGGACGCTTCAAACGCACTAACGTGCGGTCCCATGCGATCCACCCGTTACGCCACCGGACTCAGCCTCGTGGTCGGGGCTCTCGTGGTCACCCTCGCCGCGCTGGCCTACCCCGTCATGTCCGGGCTGAACAGCCCCGCCGTGACCGCGGCCGGCGCCCAGACCGTGTCCACGCAGTACGGTCCGCTCACCCAGCTGGACCGCACCTTCGTCACCAAGGTCCGGCTGGCCGGCCTGTGGGAGTTCCCCGCCGGGCAGATGGCCCTGCAGAAGGGGACGACGCCTGCGGTCAAGCGCGCGGGGCAGCACCTGATCGACGGGCACACGAACCTCGACTCGACGTGCCGCACGATCGCGCCCCAATTGGGCATCACTCTGCCCAACCAGCCCACAGCACAGCAAATGGGCTTTCTGGCCACCATGTCCGCGGCGACCGGACCGGATTTCGACCAGAAGTTCGCGAATATCCTGAGGCTCGCCCACGGCCAGGTGTTCTCGGTCGTGGCCCAGGTACGCGCCACCACCCGCAATTCGCTGGTGCGCGAACTGGCGGACCAGGCGAACGCGACGGTGCTCGACCACATCACCGTCCTGGAGAAGACCGGACTGGTCAACTTCGACCAGGTCGCCGTGGACACGACCGCCAGCCCCACCAACCCCGGTGCGGCGGTGCCGGTCTCCCCCGCTCCCGGTGAGCCGACCTTCATCGTCACCCCGTCCCCGACGTACTCACTTCCCCCAGCGGCTTCGTCCCCCCAGCCGTCGCAGTAGAAATGAGCGATCCGATGCCCACACGACAACACATGAACCACCGGCGCAGGTTGAGCACCAAGCAACTCGTGCTGATAGCCGTGCTGGCACTGCTCGGCTCCGGCGGCACCTTCGCCCTGGTCACCGGTTCGGCCTCGGCCCACTGGCGGTCCAACTCCGGTCACTCGGGCGGCTGGCAGAGCCCCAGCCCGGGGAACAGCACCAAGGCGGACAACGGGGGCCAGAACAACGGCGGGCAGAACAACGGCGGCCAGAACGGCTCCGCGGCCCCCTCGGCGTCCGCCTCGGCCTCGGCCTCTGCGTCCGCGCCCGCCGGCGGCGGCACGCAGACCAACGGCCCCGCCCCCGAGGACTTCGCCGACATCCGCTCCGTCCAGCCCAACGTCCAGCGGGCGGCGAACCAGCGGGGCGCCTCGCGCGGCACGTTCACGGCGCGCTGCGGCCGCAACGAGAACAAGCACCACAACCCCGACAACTTCATCGTGGCCCCCGGCGTCGCCAACGGCGCGCACCACGTCCACGACTATGTCGGCAACCTGAGCACCGACGGCTTCTCGACCAACGAGTCCCTGGCCGCGGCCGGCACCACCTGCGCCCGCGGGGACAAGTCGGCGTACTTCTGGCCGGTGCTGCGCACCCGCTCCGCCAACGACGCGCCGGACGCCGACGGCAACACCGGCACCATCCTGCAGGCCACCTCGGTGCAGCTGCTCTTCGGGGGCAACCCGAGGGCCAAGGTGGTGGCGATGCCGTCCACGCTGCGGATCATCATGGGTGACGCCAAGTCCTTCACCAACGGCGTCGCCAACGCCAAGGCGTCGTGGAGCTGCACCGGCTTCGAGAACCGCCAGCTCACCGACAAGTACCCGCTGTGCCCGCAGGGCAGCCGGGTGGTCCGCACGCTGAACTTCCCCAGCTGCTGGGACGGGACCAACGTCGACAGCGCCAACCACCGCACGCACATCGTCTTCCCCGACGGTGCCGGGCAGTGCCAGGCCGGTTTCAAGGCCGTGCCCCAGTTGAAGATGCGGCTCACCTACAAGGTCCCGCAGGGCCCGAACTACGCGCTCGACAGCTTCCCCGAGCAGCTGCACAAGCCGGTCACGGACCACGCGGACTTCGCCAACTTCATGCCGACCCGCCTGATGAACCAGGTCGTCAGCTGCATCAACGGCAACCGCAACTGCGGCTGACGCGGTAGCCCGCGCCGCCCCCGATTCGGGAAACCGCGGGCGGACCCCCACGGGGGTCGGCTACAACTCCCCCATGTGGATGCTCTTCCTCCTCGTGGCCTGGGCCGCGGCGATCGCCTCCTGCACACGCCTGTGCAGGGCGGCGGTCGCCGCGGCCGATCTGCCTGACGGGGCCGCCGCACCGGCCGCCGACCACGCGCTCGGGCTCTACGAGATGGCCTTCCTGTCCGGCGGACCGCGCCGGGTCACCGAACTGGCGATGGTCACGATGGGGCGCGAACGGCGTCTGCTGCTCGCCAGGACGGGATGGGCGACCGTCGTCGACCCGGACGGCCGGGACGCCATCGAGCGCTCCCTGATCGCCGCCACCGGCCCCGAGGGTCAGGCCCCCGTCCCCGCGATACGCACGGCGCACGCGACCTCCGACGGGGTCCGCGCCCTGGCGCAGGGCCTCGCCGACGCGGGGCTCGCGGTGCCTCCCGCGGCCCGGGAGTCGATCTCCACCGGCATCCGCGAGGTCCGCGCGGCCTCCGCCCTCATCCTGGCCATGCTGGCCGCCGCGACGACCCTCAGCCCCGCCGGCCGGTCCCTGCTGCCGTGGTTCGCGCTCCCGCTGCTGGTCACCCTGGGCTGCCTGGCCATCGCGCGCTTCGAGATCCACCCCTACACCCACTGGGCCGCCCCCGCGGGCCGCGAGCTGCTGCGTGCCGTCGACGTCCCCGACGGCCCGGCCCCCGACGACCGCCGGCAGCTCCTCACCGCCGTCGCCGTCCGGGGCCCCTCCGCCCTCCCCGACCCCGCCCTCCGCGCCGCCCTGAGCTGACGCACCGCGCGGGGCCGGACCTCAGGCCAGACCCGCCACCAGATCCGCCACGGACTTAACGACCCGTGGCCCCTCCCCCACAGCCGCCCTCGCACCGCTCGGCCCCAAGGGGCCTCCCGGGCTTCGACCGGCCCGCCGGACTCCGCCCGGCACCCGCCACCCCGGAAAGCCCCCGCGCGGGGCCGGGCCTCAGGCCAGACCCGCCACCAGATCCGCCACCGTCTTACGACGACCCGTGTAGAACGGCACCTCCTCGCGGACGTGCATACGCGCCTCCGAGGCCCGCAGATGACGCATCAGGTCCACGATGCGGTGCAGCTCGTCCGCCTCGAAGGCCAGGATCCACTCGTAGTCGCCCAGCGAGAACGACGCCACCGTGTTCGCCCGCACGTCCGGGTAGCCCCGCGCCATCTTGCCGTGGTCGGCCAGCATGCGGCGGCGGTCCTCGTCGGGGAGGAGGTACCAGTCGTAGGAGCGGACGAAGGGGTAGACGGAGACGTAGTCGCGGGCCGTCTCGTCGGCGAGGAAGGCGGGGATGTGGCTCTTGTTGAACTCCGCCGGGCGGTGCAGGGCCATGTTCGACCAGACGGGCTCCAGCAGGCGCCCCAGCATGGTGCGGCGGAAGCGGTTGTACGCGTCCTGGAGGGCGTCGGCGGTCTCGGAGTGCCACCAGATCATGACGTCCGCGTCGGCGCGCAGCCCGGACAGGTCGTACGTGCCGCGGACCGTGACGTCCTTCTCGGCGAGCTGCTCGAAGAGCTCCTCCACCTCCTCCGCGTAGCGGGTGCGGTCGTCGGGCAGGACGTCGCGCAGCCGGAACACCGACCAGAGGGTGTAGCGGATGACCTCGTTGAGGTCCTTGGCCTTCTTGCCGGCGTTGGAGGCCTTGGCGGGGGCGGCGGATGCAGTGGAGTCGGTCATGGGGCTATTGTCCCGCGTCCGGTTCCGCCGCCCGCCGCAGGGTGCCCAGGACCTGCGTGGCCGCGCCGCGCGCGCTCGCGACGCAGGCCGGGATGCCGACGCCCTCGTAGAGGGCGCCGCACACCTCGAGGCCGGGCAGCTTCGCGACGTGCTCGCGCAGCCGCGCGACCCGGGCCAGGTGGCCGACCGGATACTGCGGCAGGCCGCCGTCCCAGCGGGTGACACGGGCCGCGACCGGGGCCGCGGTGAGCCCAACGGCCTCGCCGAGGTCCTGGCGGGAGAGGCGGACGAGGTCGGTGTCGTCCCACGCGAGGTCGGCCTCCTGGCCGTGCCGGCCGATCGAGGTGCGCAGGACGTAGACGTCTGGGTCGGCGGCGCCGCTCCAGTGCCACTTCTGGGCGGAGAACGTGGACGCCTTGATGGTGCGCCCGTCCACCGGCGGGACGAGGAAGCCGCTGCCGGGCAGCGCGTGGGCGATCTCGCGGCGCCGGAAGGCCATGGTGACCAGGGCGACGCTGGCGTACTCCACCGTCGAGAGCTCGGCGGCGGCGCCCGGTGACTCGGCGGCCAGCAGCTTGGCGGCGGCCGGGGCCGGCACGGCGAGCACGACCGCGTCCGCAGACAGCGTCTCGCGGGTGCCGTCGTGGTCGAAGGCGACCTCCCAGCCGTCGGGGGTGCGGCGCAGCGTCCGCACCGGGGCGTCGGTCTCGATGCGGGCACCGGCGGCCCGGCAGGCCGTGGCGACGGCGACCGGCAGCCGCCCGACGCCTCCGCGGATGCCGGCGAAGACGGGGCCGTTCTGCCGCGCGGCGGCGGCCTTGCGCTGGCTCTCGCGGACGGCCTCGATCAGCGAGCGGCCGCCGCGCGCGCCCTCGTACAGCTGCGGGATGGCGGCGCGCAGCGAGATCTCGTACGCGTTGCCCGCGTACACCCCGCCGAGCAGCGGTTCGACGAGCCGGTCGACGACCTCGTGGCCCAGCCGGGCGGCGACGTAGGCGCCCACCGCCACGTCCTCGCCCACCTTGGTGCGGGGCAGGACGTGGTCGAGCGGCAGCCGCGCGAGGCCGGCCGCCGAGAGCACCCCGGACGCGGCGAGCGCGCCGAGGTCGCCGGGGACGCCCATGACGCCGCCCTTGGGCATGGGGCGCAGCCGGCCGCGCGTCCACAGGCCCGCGTTCGTCGTGGCGGGCGCCTCCAGGTCGTCGCCGAGGCCGACGGCGCGGGCCAGGTCGACCGCCTCGGGACGGCGCGCCAGGATCGACTCGGCGCCCAGGTCGACCGGGACGCCCGCGATCTCGTCCGCGTACAGCTTCCCGCCCAGGCGCCCGGAGGACTCCAGCACGGTCACCCGTGCCACGCCGTCCTCCAGCAGGAAATGCGCCGCGGCGAGTCCGGAGACCCCGCCGCCCACGACCACCACATGCCCGGCCCGGGGCTGCGTATTGCTCATGGCTCCACTGTCTCAGACGCCGGAACGAGCCCTAACCGTGACCTCTTCGGGATCACGGACCCGAAACCCGCCCCGCGCCCCTCGCGTCGAATCGGCAACAGACGCAACGACCCCGGGGGGACGCCCTGTGAGCACGTCAACCACCACCGCCCGCAGACCACTTGCCGCCGTCCTCGGCGCCCTGGCACTGGCCGCCGCCCTCACGCTCACCGGCTGCGGCGCCGACAGCACCGACAGCAGTTCCAGCGAGGCGGGCGGCAAGGCGGGCGCCGCCGCACCCGACCTGGCCGAGCGTCCCGGCGCGCAGACCGCGGCCACCGGGGCGGACGGCGACGCGAAGAACGCCACCGGCAAGGGGTCCGGCACCGGGGCGGGAAGGACCCCGACCCTGGCGCAGTCCTACATCGTGCGCACGGCGACGCTGACGGTCGAGGCCAAGAACGTCTCCGGCGCCGTGGCCAAGGCGCGCACGCTCGTGGAGGGGACGGGCGGCTACGTCGGCAACGAGAGCACCAGCCTGGACGACGACGGCCGCGAGTACTCCACCATCACCCTCCGCGTGCCGCCGGACGGCTACGACCGGGTGCTGCGCGACCTGTCGGAGCTGGGCACGCTGCGCAACCGCAAGGTGGACGCCCAGGACGTCACCGGCCAGGTCGTGGACGTCGAGAGCCGGCTCAAGACGCAGCGGGCGAGCGTGGCGCGGGTACGGGAGCTGATGGACCGGGCGACGAGGCTCAGCGACATCGTCTCCCTGGAGAGCGAACTCAGCTCCCGCCAGGCCGACCTGGAGTCGCTGGAGGCCCAGCAGGCTTCGCTCAAGGAGCGGACCGGGATGGCGACGATCACGCTGGAGGTGCAGGAGCCGGCCGTCAAGGAGGCGCCGGAGAAGGAGGACGACGGCTTCTGGGCCACCGTGGGCAGCGCCTTCGGCAGCGGCTGGCACGCCTTCTACCTGACCCTGCGGGCCCTCCTGGTCGCCCTCGCCGTGCTGGCCCCGTTCGCGGCGCTGGCCCTCCTCGGCTACCTGGGCTTCCGGCTGCTGCGCCGGGTGCTGCCCGCCCGGCGCCCCGTCGCCGCGCCCCCGCAGCCGGTGACCGTGCCCGCGCCGATCGGTGCGGGCGACGGCGGGGCACAGCCGCGGGAGTAGCGGCGGACCCCGGTGTCCCCGCGCCGGGCGGCGCGGGGACACCGCCGTCAGCGGGCCGTCTCGGTGTGGACGAAGTCCACGAGACGGGTCAGGGCGTCGGGGTCCGTGGTGGGCAGGACGCCGTGGCCCAGGTTGAAGATGTGGCCCGGGGCGGCTCCGGCCGAGTACAGGACCTCGCGGGTCTTCTTCTCCACCGCCTCGCGCGGGGCGAAGAGCACCGCGGGGTCCAGGTTGCCCTGGAGCGCCTTGCCGGGGCCGACCCTGCGGGCGGCCTCGTCCAGCGGGACGCGCCAGTCCACACCGACCACGTCCGCGCCGGCCTCGCCCATGAGCCCGAGCAGCTCGCCGGTGCCGACGCCGAAGTGGATGCGGGGCACGCCGTAGTCCGCGACGGCCCGGAAGACCTTGACGGAGGCGGGCATGACGTAGCGCCGGTAGTCCTCGGGGGCGAGCGCGCCGACCCAGGAGTCGAAGAGCTGCACCGCGCTGGCGCCGGCCTCGATCTGCACCTTCAGGAAGGCCGAGGTGATGTCCGCGAGGCGGTCCAGGAGCTCCGCCCACAGCTCGGGCTCTCCGTACATGAGGGCCTTGGTGCGCTCGTGGTTGCGCGACGGACCGCCCTCGACGAGGTAGCTCGCCAGGGTGAAGGGCGCGCCCGCGAAGCCGATCAGCGGCGTCGTGCCGAGTTCACCCGTGAGCATGCCGATCGCCTCGGTGACGTACTTGACGTCGTCCGGGTCGAGCGGCCGCAGGCGCTGCAGGTCCTCCCTGGTGCGGATGGGCTGCTCGACGACCGGGCCGACGCCCGGCTTGATGTCGAGGTCGAGCCCGATGGCCTTGAGCGGCACCACGATGTCGCTGAAGTAGATCGCCGCGTCGACCTTGTGCCGCCGTACGGGCTGCAGCGTGATCTCGGTGACGAGGTCGGGCCGCATGCACGACTCGAGCATGGGGATGCCCTCGCGCAGCTTGAGGTACTCGGGGAGGGAGCGCCCGGCCTGGCGCATGAACCACACGGGGGTGTGCGGCACGGGCCGGCGCCGGCACGCCAGGATGAAGGGGGAAGCAGCGGTCTGCTGGTGCGCACTCACCCCCGAATCTTCGCATGCGCCAAGTGGGCGACCCGCCCGACCGGGTGTCCTCCCTCACTGCGGGCCCCCTTCGGCCTACGCTTCCGGGCATGGCAGCGGCTCATGGGCACCTCTCGGACGGGAACGACGCCCCCCTCCCGTTCCAGCACGCGGTCGACGCACTGCTGCGCGCCCGGGTACGGCACGAGGTGGAGCTCGATCCGGTGCCCCCGCCCAAGCGCCTGGCACCGCACGCGTACGCCCTGGAGGCGGCGGTCGTCGTCGACGACGAGGAGATCGGGGACGGGCGCCTGGTGCTGCTCTACGACCCCGACGGGCAGGAGGGCTGGCACGGCGCCTTCCGGCTGGTCACCCTCGTCCGGGCGGAGCTGGAGCCGGAGATCGCGGCGGACCCGCTGCTGCCCGAGGTCAGCTGGTCGTGGCTGACCGGTGCCCTGGAGGGCCGCGGCGCGGCCTTCACCGCGGCGGGCGGCACGGTCTCGCGCAGCTCCTCGCACCACTTCGGCGCCCTGGCCGGGCGGGAGGACTCCACCCGCATCGAGATCCGGGCCTCGTGGACGCCGCTCGCCGTGAATGGCGGCGTACCGGACATGGCCACCCACCTGGCGGCCTGGTGCGACCTGGTGTGCACCTGCGCGGGGCTGCCGCCGGCGCCCTCGGACCCCTCCTGCCCCCAGCCGGGCGGCGGCCCCTCGGTGGTGCCGCTGCCGAAGCGGCGCGGTCCGCAGCAGACGCGCTGAGGGCCGCCGCGCCCGCGCTGACCATTCGCTTTACCGCCGTCAACAAGGTCTGACACCCGGTGACCGCGATCTTCACACCTTCGATCGACCCTGGTCGACAGCGCGTCCGAATTGCCGGAATTGTTACTAAACAAGTCGTGATCATTCTCTAAAGCCGGGCGAAGTTGCTGCCGAAGGAACCTGTGACCCTTCCCGCCAATGTCCCAGGAGGCCCGGTGTCGGTTCTTCTCGAGCACCCCACAAGCCTGGTCGCCTACCGCCCCAACAAGCCGACGGCGATGGTGGTGGTCGCCGATCCCCGCGTACGTTCCACCGTCACGCGCCACTTGTGGGCGCTCGGAGTACGCGACGTGATCGAGGCGTCCTCCATCGCCGAGGCAAGGCCCCGGGTGGGCACCCCCCGAGACATCTGCGTCGCCGACGTACACCTCCCCGACGGCTCCGGGCTGACCCTGCTCGCCGAGACCCGGGCGGCGGGCTGGCCCAACGGCCTGGCCCTGTCCGCCGCCGACGACATCGGAGCCGTGCGCAACGCCCTCGCGGGCGGTGTGAAGGGCTACGTCGTCACCGGCACCCGCACCAACCTCGGCATCCCGGGCCGCCCCGGCGCCGTACCCCTCGGCCCGGCCGGCCAGCGGCTGCAGCGCCGCCCACCGGGTGCCCCCGGCCACGGCGGCGGCTACCGCGAACTGTCCGGCCGCGAGGTGGAGGTGCTGCGGCTGGTCGCGGAGGGCCAGTCGAACAAGGCGATCGGCGTCTCCATGGGGCTGTCGGCGCTGACCGTGAAGAGCCACCTGGCCCGGATCGCCCGCAAGCTGGGCACCGGTGACCGCGCGGGCATGGTCGCGGTAGCGCTGCGTACCGGCATCATCCACTGATCGAAGTCATATCCCGCGTGCGCCCGCCGACGGAACGTTCCGTCGGCGGGCGGCTGCTGTACACAGATACTCTTGACTGGTGACCGACGCCCGAGAGACCGCAACAGAAGCACCCCCGGCGCCGGTCCCGCTGCTGGACCCGCGCGAGGGAATCCCGCCGGTGACCGCCAGCCCGGAGGCCTTCGCCGACATCGTCGCGGCTTTCGCCGCGGGCTCCGGACCTGTCGCCGTCGACGCCGAGCGCGCATCCGGCTACCGCTACGGTCAGCGGGCCTATCTGGTCCAGCTGCGCCGCACCGGGGCAGGGACCGCGCTGATCGACCCCGTCGCCTGTCCGGACCTGTCGGCGCTGAGCGCCGCGCTCGACGGCACGGAATGGGTGCTGCACGCCGCCACGCAGGACCTGCCGTGCCTCGACGAGGCCGGCATGCGGCCCGCCCGGCTGTTCGACACCGAGCTGGCCGGCCGCCTCGCCGGGTTCGCCCGGGTCGGGCTCGGCGCGATGGTGGAGAACGTCCTCGGGTACGCCCTGGAGAAGGGCCACTCCGCCGTCGACTGGTCGACCCGGCCGCTCCCCGAACCGTGGCTGCGGTACGCCGCGCTCGACGTCGAGCTCCTGGTCGACCTGCGCGACGCGCTGGAGGAGGAACTGCGCGCCCAGGGCAAGCTGGAGTGGGCACTGCAGGAGTTCGCGGCCATCGCCGCGGCCCCGCCGCCCCCGCCCCGCGTCGACCCCTGGCGCCGCACCTCCGGCATGCACAAGGTGCGCCGGCGCCGTCAGATGGCGGTCGTGCGGGAACTGTGGAACCTCCGGGACCGGCTCGCCCGCGAACGGGACGTCTCCCCCGGCCGGGTCCTCACCGACGCCGCGATCGTCACCGCCTCGCTGGAGGCCACCCCCAACGCGCACGCGCTGGCCGCGCTCCCGGGGTTCGGGCATCGCATGGGGCGGCGCCAGCTGGAGCAGTGGCAGGCCGCGATCGACCACGCCCGCAGCATCCCCGAGCGCGACCTCCCGCAGCCCGGCCCCGCCTACACCGGCCCCCCGCCCCCGCGCGCCTGGGCCGACAAGGACCCGGCCGCCGCGGCCCGGCTCTCCGCGGCCCGCGCGGCGGTCTCGGCACTGGCGGAGCAGCTGAACCTCCCCCAGGAGAACCTCATCACCCCGGACACCGTCCGCCGCCTGTGCTGGGCGCCCCCGCGGGACCGCAGCCCCGAGTCGGTGTCGGCCTTCCTCCAGGACGCCGGCGCGCGCCCCTGGCAGGTCGAGCTCACCACGCCCATCCTCACGGCGGCGCTCGCGGCAACGCCGGCGGTGTGACCCAGGGGGTGCCCGTCGCGGCCCGTCGTCGTGTGCGGCACCGTTGTGGTTGCGCTTTGGGGTTTCCCCGCCGCCCTCCCCCCAGCCTTCGGCCGGGGGGAGGGCGGGAGGGTGGGGGAGAAACCCCACGGAAAGCAGGAACGGCCGCACGCGGGAACCCGGGGGGAGACCGAACGTGTGACCCCGCACACCCGCACTGTGCACATCGGTTACCCGCGAGTAGCATGTACGGCGGAGCCGCCGTCTTCTGCCCGCGGCAAGCGAACCCGCATCTTGAGGAGAGCCAACGTGCCTCGTACCGCTAGGGACGTCGTCTTCGTCGACGGCGTCCGCACCCCGTTCGGCAAGGCGGGCCCGAAGGGCATCTACCACGAGACCCGTGCCGACGACCTGGTCATCAAGTCCATCCGGGAGCTGCTGCGGCGCAACCCCGCGCTCTCCCCGGAGCTCATCGACGAGGTCGCCATCGCCGCGACCACCCAGATCGGCGACCAGGGCCTGACCCTGGGCCGTACGGCCGCGATCCTGGCGGGACTGCCCAAGTCGGTGCCCGGTTTCTCCATCGACCGCATGTGCGCGGGCGCGATGACCGCGGTCACCAGCGTCGCCGGGGGCATCGCCTTCGGCGCGTACGACGTGGCGCTCGCGGGCGGCGTGGAGCACATGGGCCGGCACCCGATGGGCGAGGGCGTGGACCCCAACCCGCGCTTCGTGTCGGAGAAGCTGGTCGACGAGTCCGCGCTGTTCATGGGCATGACGGCGGAGAACCTGCACGACCGCTTCCCGCACCTCACCAAGCAGCGCGCCGACGAATACGCGGTGCGCAGCCAGGAGAAGGCGGCGAAGGCGTACGCGAACGGCAAGATCCAGCAGGACCTGGTGCCGATCTCGGTGCGCCGCACCTCCCCCGAGGGCGGCGAGACCGGCTGGGGCCTGGCCACGGCCGACGAGCCGATGCGCCCGGGCACCACGCTGGAGAACCTGGCGGGCCTCAAGACCCCGTTCCGCGCCCACGGCAACGTGACGGCGGGCAACTCGGCGGGTCTGAACGACGGTGCCACCGCCTCCCTGATCGCCGCCGAGGACGTCGCCCGGGAGCTGGAGCTCCCGGTGAAGATGCGTCTGGTCTCCTACGCCTTCGTGGGCGTCGAGCCCGAGGTGATGGGCATCGGCCCGGTCCCGGCGACGGAGAAGGCACTCGCCAAGGCGGGCCTGTCGATCTCCGACATCGGCCTGTTCGAGGTCAACGAGGCGTTCGCCGTGCAGGTGCTGTCGTTCCTCGACCACTACGGCATCGCCGACGACGACGCGCGCGTCAACCAGTACGGTGGCGCCATCGCATTCGGCCACCCGCTCGCTTCCTCCGGCGTCCGTCTGATGACGCAGCTGGCCCGCCAGTTCGAGGAGCAGCCGCACGTCCGCTACGGCCTGACCACCATGTGCGTCGGCTTCGGCATGGGCGGCACCGTGATCTGGGAGAACCCGCACTTCGACGGAGGCAGCAAGTGACCACCACCGCCGAGCTCCTCAAGGGAGCGGCCGAGCTGTTCCCGGACGAGGTCGTGACGCAGGCGCAGGTGCGCCACCTCGACCTCCCCCAGGGCGCCGGGCGTTTCGCGCTCATCACCCTGGACAATGGCCTGGACCACACCAAGCCGACCACCTTCGGACCGCAGTCGCTGGCGAACCTGAGCGCCGCCCTCGACCAGGTCGAGAAGGAGGCCGCGGACGGCGGGATCGCCGGTGTCGGCATCACCGGCAAGCCGTTCATCTTCGCGGTCGGCGCCGACCTGAAGGGCGTCGAGCTGCTGAAGCGGCGTGAGGACGCGCTGGCGATCGGCAAGGGCGGCCACGACGTCTTCCGCCGTCTGCAGTCCCTCGCGGTCCCGACCTTCGCGTACTACAACGGCGCGGCCATGGGCGGCGGCGTCGAGGTCGGCCTGCACTGCAGCTACCGCACCGTCTCCTCGGCCATCCCGGCGTTCTCCCTCCCCGAGGTCTTCCTGGGCCTGGTCCCGGGCTGGGGCGGCTGCGCGCTGCTGCCGAACCTCATCGGCGCCGAGCGCGCGGTGAGCGTCATCATCGAGAACTCGCTCAACCAGAACAAGCAGCTGAAGGGTGGTCAGGTCTACGACCTGGGCATCGCCGACGCGCTGTTCGACGGTGCGGACTTCCTGGAGCAGTCGCTGTCCTGGACGGCCGCCGTCCTCAAGGGCGAGATCCAGGTCGTCCGCCCCGAGGTGGACCGCGGCGCGGCGTGGGACGAGGCCGTCGCCAAGGGCCGCGCCTTCGCCGACTCCAAGGTGCACGGCGCCGCCCCGGCCGCGTACCGCGCGCTGGACATCATCGCCGCCGCCAAGGACGGTGACCTGTCCGCCGGCTTCGACGCCGAGGACGAGGCCCTCGCGGACCTCATCATGGGCGGCGAGCTGCGCTCCGGCATCTACGCCTTCAACCTGGTGCAGAAGCGCGGCAAGCGCCCGGCCGGTGCCCCGGACAAGAACCTGGCCCGTCCGGTCACCAAGGTGGGCGTCGTCGGCGCCGGTCTGATGGCCTCGCAGCTGGCGCTGCTCTTCGCACGCCGCCTGGAGGTGCCGGTGGTCCTCACCGACATCGACCAGGAGCGCGTGGACAAGGGCGTCGGCTACGTCCACGGCGAGATCGACAAGCTGCTGCTCAAGGGCCGGGTCAACCAGGACAAGGCGAACCGCCTCAAGGGCCTGGTGTCCGGCTCCCTCGACAAGGCCGCCGCCTTCGGCGACGCGGACTTCGTCATCGAGGCGGTCTTCGAGGAGATCGGCGTCAAGCAGCAGGTGTTCGCCGAGGTCGAGGCGGTGGTGAAGCCGGAGACGATCCTCGCCACCAACACCTCCTCCCTCTCGGTCTCCGAGATGGCCTCGAAGCTGAAGCACCCCGAGCGGGTCGTCGGCTTCCACTTCTTCAACCCGGTCGCGGTGCTGCCACTGCTGGAGATCGTGCGCGGCGAGCAGACCGACGACGCGTCGCTGGCCACCGCGTTCGCCGTGGCGAAGAAGCTGAAGAAGACCGCAGTGCTGACCAAGGACGCCCCGGCGTTCGTCGTCAACCGCATCCTCACCCGCTTCATGGGCGAGATCCAGAACGTCATCGACGAGGGCACCCCGGTGGAGACGGCGGAGAAGGCCATCGAGCCGCTCGGCCTGCCGATGTCCCCGCTGGTGCTGCTGGAGCTGGTCGGCCCGGCGATCGGTCTGCACGTCTCTGAGACGCTCAACCGCGCCTTCCCGGACCGCTTCACGGTCTCCCCGAACCTCGCGGCCGTCGTCAAGGCGGGCAAGCGCGGCTTCTACGTCTACTCCGCCGAGAACGGCTTCAAGCCGGAGCTGGACCCCGAGGTCGCCGCGCTCCTGGTGCAGGGCGACAGCGTCCTGACGCAGGAGCAGGTGCGCGCCCGCGTCCTGGACGCCGTCGCACAGGAGATCGGGATCATGCTGGAGGAGGGCGTCGTCGCCGAGGCGCAGGACATCGACCTGTGCCTGATCACCGGTGCCGGCTGGCCCTTCCACCTGGGCGGCATCACGCCGTACCTGGACCGTGAGGGCGTCTCGGAGCGGGTGAACGGCAAGCCGTTCCTGGCCCCGGGCGTGGCCTCCGTCCCGGCGTAACTCCGGCTGCGTACGCGGAAGGGGCCCCCGCCGTCCGGCGGGGGCCCCTTCCGCGTGCGCGGCTCAGGAGGCCTGCGCGCCGCCGTCGGGGACGTGCGCGGTGCAGTAGGCGACCGTCAGGTCCCGTACGAGGGCCTTGCGTTCGTAGTCGTCGAGGTCGACCAGGCCGCGCTCGAGCAGGCCCCGTACGGTCTCGCCGACGGCGGTGAGGGCGTCGTCGAGGGCGGCCCGGCGGTGGCGGGCGTCGAGCGCCGCCAGCTGGGCGCGGCGCATGGCGGAGGCCACGGCGGGGGCGTAGTCGACGCGGACGGGCTGGGCGGAGAACACCTCGACGCCGACGGGCCGCAGGTCCTGGACGATGATCCGGGTGAGGTCGTCCGCGAGGCGGTCGGTGGCGCGGAGCGTGGGACCGGGGCCGTGGAAGTCGTCGGCGGGCAGCCGCGACACGCAGCGGACGACCGCGGCCTCGACCTGTTCGCGCAGGTAGCGGACGTGGTCGTGGACGCCGAAGGCGGCCCGCGCGGTGTCGCGGACCCGCCACACCACCAGGACCGTGATCTGCAGCGGGGTGCCGCCCGCGTCGGTGGCCTCGATGGGGCTGCTGCGCCAGTGGCGCAGGCTGGTGTCGACACGGCGGCGGACGAGCAGCGGGCTGATCCACAGCAGTCCGGTGCGGCGGACGGTGCCGTGGTAGGCGCCGTGCCGGGTGAGCATCCACACGGAGCCGGGTCGGCCCCGGGCGAGGCCCAGCGCGGTCAGAGCGGTGAGCGCCACGAGGACGGCCACGGCGCCGCCGCGGACGGCGGGGGAGGTCCCGATGGGGCCGAGCAACAGCGCTGCCGTGCCTCCGGCCGCCGCCAGGGCCGTGAGCACGGCGAGGCCGCCGGGAAGGCAGCGTCCCGGACGCTCGGCGATCTCGGGCAGCGGCACCACGCCGGCCTGGCCGGGGGTGCCGTAGGCAATGGGGGCCTGGGCGGGGACGGGACGTTCGGCCCGGCTCCCCTGGGGGGTGATCGTCATGAGAAGAGCCGC
Organism: Streptomyces sp. NPDC006207; assembly: GCF_040613835.1. Classification (NCBI taxonomy): domain Bacteria; kingdom Bacillati; phylum Actinomycetota; class Actinomycetes; order Kitasatosporales; family Streptomycetaceae; genus Streptomyces; species Streptomyces sp. NPDC006207. The sequence goes on from NZ_JBEXSX010000019.1 coordinate 40,769, forward strand.
CTCCACGTCTCGGGACCCGGGTAGCCGTCCGCCTGGCTGCCCGACCAGCCCTGGGACCGCTGGAAGGCCTCCACCGCGCGCCGGTCGGCCTCGCCCCAGCGCGGGCCGGGCCCCTTCGCGTAGAACCGGCCGAAGCCCTTGGCGGCCAGCCGCCGTCCCAGCGCGAGCACGTGCGGGCCCGACTGGCCGGGCCGGAAGCCCCCGATGCCCGGGTAGGCCGGCCTGGCCAGGTGGGCCGTTCGGGCCGGGGGCGCCGTCGGGCGGCCGCCGCCGACGTCGGCCCCGGCGCCCTCGGTCAGGTAACGCCACGTCAGGGGGCCCGGGAAGCCGTCGGCCTGGTCGCCCTTCCAGCCCTGGGCGCGCTGGAAGGCGCGGGTGGCCTCGCGGTCGGCGTCGCTCCAGCGGGGTCCCGGACCGTCGTGGTAGAACGCGCCCGCGCCCCGCTGCCGCAGCATCCGGCCGAGCCGGGTGACGTAGCCGTTGGAGGCGCCGGGGCCGAAGGACACGCTCCCCGGGTAGCCGGAGGCCAGGTCGCCGAGGTCGAGGTCCCCGTACAGGTCGTCGTAGAAGTCGTCGTAGCCCTCGTCGCTCAGGTACTTGTAGCGGTAGGGGACGTAGCGCTTGGAATGGTCCCAGTAGGCGTACGGGGTCGTGCGCACCCGGGCGCGCGGCCGGGTCTCCTCGTAGGCCACGTAGCGGTTGTGCGCGGCGTTCGCCCAGCCCCCGAAGATCGTGACGTGGGAGCCGTCGACGGGGTCACGGGGGTTGTGGAAGAGCAGGATGTCGCCGGGTTCGAGATCACTGCGGCCGATCCGTTCCGCGAAGCGCGGCAGCGTGCCGGTCCACTGGCTGCTGCCCAGGCCCCAGGCCATGGAGACGAATCCGGAGCAGTCCTGCCGGTAGCCGTCCCGCCAGCGGCGGCGCATGTCGTACGGGACACGGGCGTCGACCCAGCGCTGGGCCCGCTCCAGGATCTGGTCGCGGGTCAGCCGGAGCGGGGCCACGGCGCCGATCCGGTCGGGCTGCGCCTGCTCGGTCAGGCCGGTGGACGCGGCCTGGCCGGCGTCCTCCGCGGGGGCCGCCACGGCGGCGGGCGCCATGACGGCCGCGCCCGCCGTGGCCAGGAGGACCAGCGCGGCGGGAGCGGCGACCGGTGGCGCGCACGGGGGCGTGGCGCGGGTCGCCGCCCGGATCAGCCGCCGCCGTGCGCAGTCCTCACAGACGCAGCCCGGCTGCGGCCCGACCTCGTCGAACACCGGTGTGGACATGCGCACCACCACTCCTCGCGATCGAGTGCCACATGCCCTTATTACCCGATTTCCACATAAATCTGATGGAATGACAGCGGGTGGTGTGGTCAGCCTGTCGCGGTGGTGCTCTTCACGACCTCGGCAACGGCCTTGTCGACCAGCTGCGTCAGTCCCTCGGGAGTGAGCCCTGACGCGCCGCCCGAAGGATCGGTGACGGTCTCGCCGTTCACCTGTACGACCGGCGCGGAGGTGAACCCGGCCGCGGCGAACTCCTCCTGGGAGCGCCGCACCCACCCGTCGTGGTCCCCGCCCTGGACGCACGGGACGAAGTGCGTCTCGTCCACGTCGCCGGCCTTCTTGGCCAGGCCCTTCAGAAAGGTGTCACTGGTGAACGGGTCGTCCGAGGCGTCGGCGGGCTGGGCGTCCCACACCTGCGCGACGAACTCCTGGAACCGGCCCACGTCCTGGGCGCACGCGGCCGCGTTGGCGGCGGCCAGGGAGCCGGTGCCACCGTCCGCGGTGTCGGTCGGCGTCACCAGGCGGTAGTCGATCCCCACCTGGCCGGTGGCGACCAGCTTCGCGAGGGTGTCCCCGTACTCGGCGGCGAAGGCCTTCGACTCCGGGCTGCGCAGGTCCTCGTACACGGTCAGCGTCACCGGCAGCTTGGTCGGCTTGACCGGCACCGCCAGCTGTTCCTCGCCCGAGGCACCGGCCGGTGCCTTGACCTCGTGCTGCTTCTCACTGCGCACATGCGCCCCGAGGACGGCCGAACCCCCGAACACCACGCCCAGGACGATCACCGTCCCGGCGTAGGACCGCCAGCGCTTGGACTTCGTCTGCTTCACCGGGACTTTCTACCACCGCGTACGAACACGCCCCGTGGGAGGGTACGGCCTCCGCCCCGTGCACCTGTCCTGCCGGCCGGTCACCGGGCAGGACGACCGGCCCCGGCCCGGTTGTGACAGGGTGGGCCGGTGAACGGTGGGACAGCGCCCCTGGTCGTGGTCGACGCCGCCAACACCGTGGGGTCCGTCCCCGACGGGTGGTGGCGGGACCGGCACGGGGCGACGGAGCGCCTGCGGGACGCCCTCGCCGGGCTGGCCGCTACCGGGCTCCCGGAACGGGCGGACGTGCCGGAATGGGCCCGGCGGGCGCCGCTCGACGTCGTGCTCGTCGTGGAGGGCGCGGCCCGGGGGGTGGCACCCGTGCCGGGGGTACGGGTCGAGGCGGCGCCCGGCAGCGGTGACGACCTCATCGCCGAACTCGTCGCGGCCCGTCCGCCGGAACTGCCGTGCCTGGTCGTGACGGCCGACCGCGAGCTGCGCCGCCGCGTGACCGCCCGCGGCGCGGCCGTCGCGGGGCCGCGGTCGGTGCGTCCCTGACTACCGGCCGGGCGGCCGGGCGTACAGCACCGCGCCGTCGGCGGTGGCGACGCGCTCGTAGCCGCCCCCGTCGAGCAGGCGGCGCAGACCGGGCACGTGCGCCGCGCCGTAGGGGGCGCCCCGCGAGTCGTCGACCACGACGGCCGGCGGCGCGGCGGAGAACTCCCGGCGGAAGGCCGCCCAGGCGCCCGGTACGGCGTACTCCTCGCCGACCCGGGCCCCGCCGCGGCCACCGCTGAAGTTGGTGAGGAATCCCGCGGTGAGGAACCGGCCGGCCGGTGCGCGCCCGGAGAGCCAGTACTGCTCCGGGTGCATGCCCCACACCAGGACGGTCCCGTCCGCGCCGGTGTGGGCGCGGATCGCGGCGGCGACGGTCCGGGCGTGGTCGAGTTCGGCGCGCGGTGCCGCGAAGCCCCAGCCGGTGAACACGGCCGCCGCCAGCACCGTCCAGACCGCGGCGGCCCTTCGGGCCGGACCGCGCGCGGGCAGCCGGCGCAGCGCGGCCACCCCGACGAGCGTGAGCGGGGGCAGCAGTTGCAGGTAGTAGTGACCGTAGAACTGGAAGCCCGCCACGACGGCGACGGCGGCCGCGCCGAGCCAGATCCACAGCTCGGCTCCGGCGCCGGCCCTCCGGCGCACGGCGAGCCAGACGGCCGGCAGCACCACCCCCGCCCCGGCCGCCGTGATGATCGCGGCGTTGCCGAGCCCCCGCCCGGCCGCGAGCAGCCAGGCTCCCTCGGGCGAGATGTAGGCCCCAGAGCCGGTGACCGTCCAGAAGACGAAGCGCCCCGCACCGGTCACCAGGGCCACGGCCACGACGGGCAGCGCGCACCCCGCCGTCAGCCGGGCCCACGCTCCGGCGGACACGGAGACGGACCCGGCCGCACTCCCCCGCCGGGCCCGCCACAGCATCCAGAGCACCGGGAGGAGCACCACCGCGCCGGTCTGCTTGGTCAGCGCCGCCCCGGCCACCGCCACCCCGGCCGCGCCCCAGCGCCCGCGGTCGGCCAACAGCACGGCGGCGACCGTCCACGGCAGGGTGAAGACCTCGAAGGAGGCCGCCTGTGTGTCCTCGGGCGCCAGCCCCACCGACAGCAGCAGGTAGCCGAACCCGGCGGCCGCGCCCCACCGGTCGCCCCAGCGCCGCCGGGCGATGGCGACGAGCAGCGCCGCGGTCACCACGTGCGCGACGACGGCCGCCGCCCGCAGGGGCCGGAGCGAGCCGTCGCCGAAGAGCGCGAACGCCCCCTCGTAGAGCCACGGCAGCAGCGGGGGCTTGCGGTCCACGACGGTGTCGTAGAGGACGCCTCCGGAGGCGAGCACGCGTGCCTGGGTCGCGAGGAACCCCTCGTCGGGGTTCCAGACGGGACGTACGAAGGAGGGCAGATGGACCAGCGCCGCCACCAGCGTCAGCAGCGGGAGCAGCACGGGCCACGAGAACCGGGTGAACGGCGAGGGCGCCCGGGACGGGGCGCCGTCCGCCCGCCGGTCCGGGAGCGCGGGCGCGGCGGCGCGGGCGGTCTCGGGGCGGGTCGGCACGCGCCCAAGGTACCGGGCGCCCTCCGGGTGCGTCAGCTCACCTCTGCCGGGACGGTGTGCGGACCCGGCTGTGCCGGTAGCCGTAGAGGAAGTAGACGAGGAAGCCGAGGGCCATCCAGATGGCGAACCGCAGCCAGGTCTCGGCGGGGAGGTTGAGCATCAGCCACAGCGTGGCGAGCACCGACACCGCGGGCAGCCACGGCACCAGCGGGGTACGGAAGGCACGCGGCAGGTCGGGGCGGGTACGGCGCAGCACCACGACGCCGATGGCGACGACGATGAACGCGAAGAGGGTGCCGATGTTCACCAGCTCGGCCAGTTCCTCGATGGTCGTGAAGCCCGCGACGATCGCTACGATGCCGCCGAGCAGGATCGTCGAGCGGTAGGGCGTGCCCCGGGTGGGGTGCACCCGGGAGAAGAAGCGCGGCAGCAGCCCGTCGCGGCTCATCGCGAAAAAGACCCGGCTCTGCCCGAGCAGCAGGATCATGCAGACCGTCGTCAGGCCCACCACCGCGCCGAAGGCGATCAGCCCGGCCCAGAAGGGGTGGCCCACCGCCTTGAAGGCGTCGGCCAGCGGCGCGTCCACCGTCAGCCGGGTGTAGTGCTGCATGCCGGTGACGACGATGGAGACGGCGACGTAGAGCACGGTGCAGATGATCAGCGAGCCGAGGATGCCGCGCGGCACGTCCCGCTGCGGGTTCCTGGTCTCCTCGGCGGCGGTGGCGACGATGTCGAAGCCGATGTACGCGAAGAAGACCACAGCCGCCGCGGTGAAGATGCCCATGACGCCGAACTGGGACGGCGTGAAGCCCGAGATCAGCTGGATGAGCGGGGCCTTGATGCCTGCCTGCGCCCCCTCGGACGGCACGGCGGGCGGGACGAACGGGGTGTAGTTGTGGGCCTTGATGAAGAACGCGCCCACGATGATGACGATCAGCACCACGGTGACCTTGATGGCGACCACCACGGAGGTGACCCGGGCCGACAGCTTCATCCCGGCGACCAGGACGGCGGTGAGCACGGCCACCAGCAAGAAGGCCAGCAGGTCGAAGTGGAAGCCGCTCTGTTCGCCGCCGGACAGCACGGACGGCAGGTGCCAGCCCCAGTTGTCCATGATCGAGCGCAGGTAACCGGACCATCCGACGGCGACCACGGCGCAGCCCAGCGCCAGTTCCAGCACGAGGTCCCAGCCGATGATCCAGGCGGGCAGTTCGCCGAGGGTGGCGAAGGAGAAGGTGTACGCGGATCCGGCCACCGGCACCGTGGAGGCGAACTCCGCGTAGCACAGGGCGGCGAGCGCGCACACGACGCCCGCGGCGACGAAGGACAGCGCGACGGCCGGGCCCGCGTTCTCCTTCGCCACCTTGCCCGTGAGGACGAAGATGCCGGTGCCGATGACGACGCCGACGCCGAAGACCGTGAGGTCGAGGGCGGACAGCGACTTCTTGAGCGCGTGCTCGGGCTCCTGGGTGTCCCGCAGGGAGTCCTCGACCGATTTGGTACGGAAGAAACCGCTCCGACCCTTCGCAGCGTTACCGCCCACGTCCACCGGCGCACCTCCACAGTTGTTCCTGCATCACAGCACCCGCAGATGCTTGTGACCGGATCTGGCGCGCCTACACATCAACAGAAGGGCCGGGCGATCACCCATTGGGGTGTCGCCCGGCCCGGTGGTGCCAAGGACGGGGAGCGGCCGTCAGTCGCCCGCGACCTGGGGCGCGGGCTCGTCGGCGTAGCGGCCCCCGAGCCGGCTGACGAGGCCGGTCACCTGGCGCGCGACGTCCGGGGCGGTCAGCCCGATCTCGGCCATGACCTCCTTGCGGCTGGCGTGGTCGAGGAACTCCTGCGGGATGCCGAAGTCACGCAGCGGCACGTCCACGCCGGCGTCGCGCAGCGCCTGGGCGACGGCGGAGCCGACACCGCCGACGCGCCCGTTGTCCTCGACGGTGACGACGACCCGGTGGCCGGCCGCGAGACCGGGCAGGGCCGGGTCGACGGGCACGACCCAGCGGGGGTCGACGACGGTGGTGGTGATGCCCTGGGCGTCGAGCAGGTCGGCGATCTCCAGGCACATCGGGGCGAGCGCGCCGACGGAGACCAGCAGCACGTCCGGCTTGGCGTCCTCGCCCTGGGGCTCGGCCCGACGCAGCACGTCCATGCCGCCGACCGTGCCGACGGCCTTGACCGCCGGGCCGACCGCGCCCTTGGAGTAGCGGACCACGGTCGGGGCGTCCGGTACCTCGACGGCCTCGCGGAGCTGGGCGCGCACCTGGTCGGCGTCGCGCGGGGCGGCGATCCGCACGCCCGGGACGACCTGCAGGATCGACATGTCCCACATGCCGTTGTGCGAGGCGCCGTCGGTGCCGGTGATGCCGGCCCGGTCCAGCACGAAGGTGACGCCGCACTTGTGCAGCGCGACGTCCATCAGGACCTGGTCGAAGGCGCGGTTGAGGAAGGTCGCGTAGACGGCGACGACCGGGTGCAGGCCGCCGGTCGCCAGGCCCGCCGCGGACACCACCGCGTGCTGCTCGGCGATGCCGACGTCGTAGACGCGGTCGGGGAACGCCTTGGCGAACTTGTCCAGGCCCACGGGCTGGAGCATCGCGGCGGTGATGGCCACGATGTCCTTGCGCTCCCTGCCGAGCTTGACCATCTCCTCGCCGAAGACCGAGGTCCAGTCGGCGCCGGAGGCCGCGATCGGCAGGCCGGTGTCGGGGTGGATCTTGCCGACGGCGTGGAAGCGGTCGGCCTCGTCCTGCAGGGCGGGGGTGTAGCCGCGGCCCTTCTCCGTCAGGCAGTGGACGATGACCGGGCCGCCGAAGCGCTTGGCGCGCTGCAGCGCGGACTCCAGGGCGGCGACGTCGTGGCCGTCGATCGGGCCGACGTACTTCAGGCCCAGGTCCTCGAACATGCCCTGCGGGGCGATGAAGTCCTTGAAGCCCTTCTTGGCGCCGTGCAGGGTCTCGTACAGCGGCTGGCCGATGACCGGGGTGCGCTCCAGCAGTTCCTTGGTGCGGGTGAGGAAGCGCTCGTAGCCGTCGGTGGTGCGCAGCGTGGCGAGGTGGTTGGCGAGGCCGCCGATGGTCGGCGCGTAGGAGCGCTCGTTGTCGTTGACGACGATGACCAGCGGGCGGTCCTTGGCGGTGGCGATGTTGTTCAGCGCCTCCCAGGCCATGCCGCCGGTCAGCGCGCCGTCACCGATGACGGCGACGGTGTGGTCGCGCTTGCCCAGCTGCTCGTTGGCCTTGGCAAGGCCGTCGGCCCAGCCGAGCACCGTGGAGGCGTGGCTGTTCTCGATCACGTCGTGCTCGGACTCGGCGCGCGAGGGGTAGCCGGACAGGCCCCCCTTGCTCTTGAGCTTGGAGAAGTCCTGACGGCCGGTGAGCAGCTTGTGGACGTAGGACTGGTGCCCGGTGTCCCACAGCACCTTGTCCCGCGGCGAGTCGAAGACACGGTGGAGCGCGATGGTCAGTTCGACGACACCCAGGTTCGGCCCCAGGTGCCCGCCCGTCTTGGAGACCTCGTCGACCAGGAAGGTACGGATCTCGCCTGCCAGCTCGACCAGCTGCTCCGGGCTGAGCCGGTCGAGGTCGCGCGGTCCCTTGATACGGGTCAGCAGAGCCACCCGTGCCTCCTTGTTGTCGCTTTCCGGTTTCCCGAGTGTATGTGTTCGCGTTTTCAGCTCCGCACACACCCGTGCCCGGCGCTGGGATGATCTTCCCTGCGCCGGGCACGTCACGCCACTGGTGCGGTGCGGAACCTCAGCCGCGACCCGAGGCCTTCTGGCTCTTGCGGGACACCGAGTCGATGACCACGGCGGCGAGCAGCACCGCGGCGGTGATCATGTACTGGAGCGCGGTGTTCATGTTGAGCAGGTCCAGGCCGGTCTGGATGGACTGGATGACCAGCATGCCGAGCAGCGCGGACCAAACGTTTCCGCGGCCGCCGAAGAGGCTGGTGCCACCGATGACCGCGGCAGCGATGGCCAGCATCAGGGTGTTGCCGCCGCCGGCGCCCAGGGTCGCCGTGAAGGTCTGCGCGGCGAAGAACAGACCGCCGAGCGCCGCGAAGCCGCCGGAGATGGCGAACACCGAGATGCGGACCATGGCGACGTTGATGCCGGCGCGACGGGCGGCCTCGATGCCACCACCGACCGCGAACACCTTGCGGCCGTAGGAGGTACGCCGCAGCACGAAGTCCGTGACGACCAGGGCCGCCAGGAAGACCACCAGCGCGTTGGGCACGCCGCTCGCCTGGTTCAGGACGTACGCGGCGACGAAGGAGACGACCGCCAGGGCGCCCACGCGGAAGGCGATCTCGCCGGTGGGCCGGAACGGGACGCCGGCCGCACGACGCCGCCGCTGCTCGATCAGCGAGCCCGCCAGCATGGCCACGGTGCCGAGGCCGGCCAGCAGGTAGGCGCCGGAGATGTCCTGGTCCATGAAGAAGGAACGCTGGCCCAGGATGTGCAGCGGGCCGTCGTCCGGGATCGAGAGGCTTCCGCTGTCGCCGAGCAGCTGCAGCATCAGGCCGTTCCAGCCGAGGAAGCCGGCCAGGGTGACGACGAACGCGGGGACGCCGATCTTCGCGAAGAACCAGCCGTGCAGGGCACCGATGAGGATGCCGGTGACGATGGCCAGGATCATGGCCAGCCACGGGTTCATCCCGTGATTGGTCACGAAGATGGCGAAGACGGCGGAGGCCAGACCGCTGACCGAGCCGACCGACAGGTCGATCTCACCGAGCAGCAGCACGAAGACCAGACCAATGGCGAGCATGCCCGTGGCGGCCAGGAAGAAGCCGATGTTGGCCAGGTTGCCGGCACTCAGGAAGTTGCTCGACTGGGTCTGGAAGATGGTCCAGATGATGATCAGGCCGATGATGACCGGCAGCGAACCGAGCTCACCGCCGCGCACCTTGCGCTTGAACTCGGTGAGGTAGCCCTTGAGGCCCTCTTCACGCACGAGCAGCCGCGGGTCGACCACGGGCACCGCCGCCGAGGACGCGTCCTCGACCGACGCTGCCACCACGTCCTGCTTTACGGTCTTCGACGTGTCGCTCACTTTGCAGCCTCCGTGCGCCGCCCCTGACGGCGGGTCACGGCATTGTCCGTGGCACCGGTGATGGCGGAGATGATGTCTTCCTGGGACGTGCTCTTGACGTCGAAGACGCCGTTGTTGCGGCCGAGCCGCAGTACCGCCACCTTGTCGGCGACGGCCTTGACGTCGACCATGTTGTGGCTGATGAGGATGACGGCGAGGCCGCGCTCGCGCAGCCGCTCGACCAGGTCGAGCACCTGGGCGGTCTGCTCGACACCGAGGGCGGCGGTGGGCTCGTCGAGGATGACCAGCTTGGGGTCACCGATCAGGGCGCGCGCGATCGCGACGACCTGACGCTGACCACCGGAGAGGCTGGCGATCGGGATGCGGACGCTGGGGATGCGGATCGACAGCGTGCTGAGCAGCTCCCGGGACCGCTTCTCCATCATGACCTCGTCGATCACGCCGGCGCGCTTGATCTCGCTGCCGAGGTAGAGGTTGGCGACGACGTCGAGGTTGTCGCACAGCGCGAGGTCCTGGTAGACGGTGGCGACGCCCAAACCCTGGGCGTCGTGCGGCCGGTTGATGTTGACCGGCTTGCCTTCCCACTCGATGACGCCGTCATCGATGGGGTGCACACCGGCGATCGTCTTGACCAGGGTCGACTTCCCTGCGCCGTTGTCGCCTACGAGCGCGACGACTTCTCCGGCGTGAACCTCCAGGTCGACATCGGTGAGTGCCTGGACCGCACCGAATCGCTTGGAGACTCCGCGCAACGCCAGCACGGGCGTAGCGGACACGTGAACCATCTCCTTCGCCGCCTGACCGGCGGGGATGCCGCGCTTGGAGGGGCGCGGAGTTTTGTGCAAGCTGCACAGCTTTGCGTGAACTGGAACGGACTGTCTGTCCGGCGCCCGCCCCGTCAGCGGGGTCTGTTGGACGGGGCGGGCGCCGGACAGGTTCGCGTGGCGGCCTCCGGGGGGAGGGCCTGCCGTGTTACTGGAGGCCGGCGGCCTTGCAGGCCTCGGCGAACTCGGCCGTGCAGATCTCCGCGACGGACCACAGCTTGTCGGCGACGACCGTGTCCTTGACGTTGGCCTTGGTGACCGAGACCGGGGTCAGCAGCTGGGACGGGACCTTGTCGCCGGAGCCGCTGGTCAGCGAGGTGGTGGCCAGCGAGTCGATCGCCTTGCCCTCGACCAGGTTCACCGCGAGCTGGGCGGCGGCGTCGGCCTCGGGCTTGAACGCCTTGTAGACCGTGCTGGACTGGCTGCCCGCGATGATCCGCTGGATGCCCGCGAGTTCGGCGTCCTGACCGGTCAGCGGGATGCCGCTGATGCCGGCGCCCTTGAGGGCAGTGGCGATACCGCCGGCCATGCCGTCGTTCGCGGCGTAGACGCCCGCGATCTTCTTGGCGCCGATCTGGGTGATGGCCGCCGTCACCTTCTGGTTGGCGACGGTGTCCTTCCACAGACCGCTCTGCTCGTAGGCGATCTTGACCTTGCCGTCGAGGACCTTGTGGGCACCGGCCTTGAACAGCGCGGCGTTCGGGTCGGCGTCGTCACCGTTGATCATGACGACGTTCGCCGAGGGCTTCGCCTTGTCGCCCAGCGCGTCGAGGAGCGCCTGGCCCTGCAGCTCGCCGACCTTCTCGTTGTCGAAGGAGACGTACGCGGAGACCGGGCCCTGGGCCAGACGGTCGTACGCGATGACCTTGATGCCCTTGTCGACGGCGGCCTGGACGGAGGACTTGATGGCAGCGGCGTCCTGGGCGCTGATCACGATCACCTTGACACCCTTGGTGATCATGGTGCTGACCTGCTGGGCCTGCTTGCCGGAGTCACCCGCGGCGTTCGCGTACTGAACGTCGCAGTCCGCGCACAGTTCCTTGACCTTGGCCTCGAACAGCGGCTTGTCGAACTTGTCGTAGCGCGCGGTGACGCTGTCGGGGAGCAGCAGACCGATGGTCTTGCTCTTGCTGCCGGCGCTGCTGCTGCCGCCGTCCGCCTTGTCGTCACCGGCCTTGCCGCACGCAGCAACGGAAAGGGCCATGGAGACGGCCGCGGTGCCGATCACGACGCGACGCATCATTGCGTTCATGTGGGGTTGCCTCCCTGACAGGGCCGCAAAAGACTGCGGCCGAGGTGAGCGTGAGTCAACTCGGCAACAGCCTTGACGTCAAGAAGTAAATACTTAACGAGATGGCAACGGTGCGTTTCGTTATCTAGATGAACGCAGAGTGATCTCTACGGCACAGCAACCGCTGCGGGAACGTTAGCATCCAAAAGGGACGAATCGCCCACTTCGCTGAGGGCCAGCGCCAGGGCGCCCAGGACCTCCGCACGGGCCCCGAGGCCCCCTGAGACCACCGAAAGCCTACGGGCCGCGCTGGGGATCGCGTACCGCGCCACCGACTCCCTGATGGGCGCCAGGACCAGCTCCCCGGCCTCCGCGAGATCGCCGCCGAGCACCACCCGGCTCGGGTTCAAGAGGTTGGCGAGGCTGGCGACACCCATGCCGATGTGCCGGCCGACGTCCGCGATCACCCGGCGGCAGCCGGGGTCGCCCTCCCTCGCGAGCTGCACCATGCGCGCCAGGGTCAGGTCGGGGCCGTGGCTGCCGCGCAGCAGGTCCAGCACGTAACGGGCGGCGGTGAAGGTCTCCAGGCAGCCGCGGTTGCCGCAGCGGCAGACCGGGCCGGACTCGTCCAGCGTGATGTGGCCGATCTCGCCCGCGGTGCCGCCGGGGCCGCGGTAGATGCGGCCGTCGATCACCAGCCCGGCGCCGACACCGCTGGCCACCTTGATGTACGCCAGGTCCTTCACGCCCCGGCCGCCGCCCCAGACCAGCTCCCCGAGGGCACCGAGGTTCGCGTCGTTGTCCACCTGGACGGGCATGCGCAGCCGCTCGGCCAGTTCCTGGCGCGGGTTGATGCCGCCCCACCCCGGCAGGATGGCGGTGGACCCGAGCGCGCCGGTCTCCACGTCGATCGGGCCCGGGACGCCGAGGCCGACGCCGATCACCTTGTCGGCGTCGATGCCGCTCGACTCGATCAGCCGCGCGACGAGCTGCTCGGCCCGGTCGAAGCCCTCGGAGGCCGAGGCGTCCACGTCGATCGGCTCCGACTGCTCGGCCAGCACCTGGTGGGCCAGGTTGCCGACCGCGACGCGCAGGTGGGAGTGCCCGAAGTCGACACCCACGACGACGCCCGCGTCGCCGGACAGCGCCACCGCACGGGCCCGGCGGCCTCCCGAGGAGGTGGGCGTGACCTGTACGGTCCCGTTGTCGCGCAATTCGCGGACGATGTTGGAGACCGTCGCCGCGGACAGCCCCGTCGTACGGGCGATCTCCGCCTGCGTCAGCGAACCCGCCAGCCGTACGGCCCGGACCACCCGCTCGAGGTTGGCCCGGTGCAGCGACGACTGGGACCCCGGAGTCTCCACGACCATTCCACTCCTGCCGAACCGGACGGGAGCCACGCCGATGAGACCCCGTCGTCTACAACATGTGAACTCTAAGCAAGCCTTTAGGCTCGCTTCCCGTCAAGGGGCAGAACCAGACCGCTGACGTAATGCCCGAAAAATCCAGAAGCGGCCCCGCATACGGCGGGACCGCTTCCGCTCCGGCGTCCGGGCGAACGGACGGCGGGCCACGTGGAGTGACCTTCCGGTTACTTCAAGGTGCCGGCCGTCAGACCCGCCTGCACCTGCCGCTGGAAGGACAGGTAGACCACGAGCACCGGCAGCATCGCGATGGTCATGCCCGCGAAGAGCGCCGGGTAGTCACCGGAGTACCCCTGCTGCTGCGCCAGGTTCACCAGGCCCTGGGCCAGCATCGAGCGGTCCGGGTCGCTGCTGGACTGCTGCTGCTGCAGGGTCATCGGCAGGATGTACTGGTTCCACTGGCCGAGCACGTTGAAGATGCCCACGCTGATCAGGCCCGGCTTCGCCATCGGCAGCATCACCTGGAAGAAGGCCCGGGAGTGGGAGCAGCCGTCGATCATGGCCGCCTCGTGCACCGCCGTGGGCAGGGTCCTGAAGAAGGAGTGCATGAAGAAGACGGTGAAGGGCAGCGAGTACGCGACGTAGACCAGGATCAGGCCCTGGTAGGTGTTGAGCATGCCCAGGTTGCTGACCATGAAGAACAGCGGCACGAGGGCGAGGTACACCGGGAACATCGCGCCGCCGACGAACAGGTAGAAGATGATCCGGTTGCCGGGGAACTCGTAGCGCGCCAGCACGTACGCCGTCATCGACCCGAGCAGCATCGTCAGCGGCACCGAGAACACCAGCACGATCACCGTGTTCACGAAGAAGTCGCCGATGCCCTTCTCCCAGGCCCGGGAGAACGCGTCGAAGGACCAGTGCGAGGGCCAGGACCAGGCGCTCGCGCCGATCTCGGAATTGTTCTTGAAGGATCCGAGGATGATCCAGCCCAGGGGCAGGAGGATCAGCACGCCCCACAGGACCAGGAAACCGTGCGAGAAGACGTTCAGCGACGCGCCGCCGTCGGCGAAGCGTTCCCGTTCCGTCTTCTTGCTGCCGATGGTGGTGGGCTGCCCCTTGAAGACCGGTACCGGAGTGGGCTGCTTGATGGGAGTGGCCATGGGATGCGCTCCCCGCTCAGTACTCGATGCGATCGCGGCGGGAGACCCGCAGCGCGATGGCGGAAAGGATCAGGGTGAGGAAGAGGATGACGACGCCCATCGCACAGGCGTAGCCGCTCTTTCCGAAGGTGAGGAAGTTGCGCATCAGGTAGGTCGCCATGACCTCACCGTGGTAGTCGGGACCGCCGCCGAAGTTCGATCCCGGAGTGAGGACCGAGGCCAGGGCGAAGAAGTCCATCGCGGCGATGGCGAGGTACACCCAGGCCGTCTGCACGCTGTCCCACAGGAGCGGGAGGGTCACCTTGAAGAAGGTCTGCAGGCGGCCAGCGCCGTCCAGCAGGGCGGCCTCGTAGATGTCCTTGGGAACGGACTGCATGGCCGCGGAGAACAGCACCAGGTAGAAACCCACACCGGCCCAGATCTGCACGCCGAGCAGGCACCACATCACCAGGTTGGGACTGTTCAGCCATTCGATCGGGGCCTGAGGATCCTCGAGGTGCAGTTTGATCAGGATGCCGTTCAGCAGGCCGCTTCCGTCACTTCGGTAGACCGCCTGGAAGAGCACGATGAGAATGGCGACGGAAAGCACCTGGGGGAAGAAGAAGATCACCTTGTAGAAGGCGGATCCGTGCACCCCGCGGACACCCGTGGTGCCGCCGCGGCCGCCCACGTTGAGCATGAAGGCGAAGAAGAGCGCCAGCAGGATCGTGATCACCGGAAGGAACACCAGAAGCAGCACGTTGTGCTGGAGCGCCTGCAGGAAGACGTGGTCCCCGAAGAGCGTCGTGTAATTCTTCAGACCGACGAAATGCATCTCCTGGGACTGCCCGGACCAGTCCGTCAGGGAATACCCGAACGTCTGCAGGTACGGCCAGATCACGAAGACGACGTAGAGCACGACCGGAATGAAGAGGAATCCCGCGATGAACGGGTACTTGCGGTATCGCATGGCGCTGCTCCTGCCATCGGGTAGACCGTCGCACCGGGGCCCCGAACGCCCCCTGGACCATCAGGGGGCACCGGGGCCCCGGTGCGCAAGGGCCGGTGGGAACGTTTAGCCCTTCTTGGCCTTCTCGGCCGCCGCCTTGACCCGCTTGAGCCAGTCGGCGGGCTTGATGCGCTTGGCCATCAGCTCGGCACTGGCGTTCTGCACGTCCGTGTCGAAGGCGCTCTGCGTGTTGGGGTAGTTGTAGTTGAAGACGTTGCTCCCGGCCGCGCTGAGCGCGGTGACGGTGGACTTGGTGCCCGGGCGCAGCTGGACGTCGGAGCCGACGCCGTCCTTGAGCACGGTCAGCGAGTTGGCCGTCTGGGCGAACTGGCTCGACGCTTCCTTGGTGAGCATGATCCGCAGGAACTCCAGGCCGCCGGCCTGGTTCTTGGCCTTCTTCGGGACGATGAAGGGCTCACCGGCGCCGGCCCGGATCGCCTCGAAGGGCAGCTTGTCGCCGTCCAGGGAGGGGATCGGCAGGAAGGTCATCTCGAAGTCCGCGGGGGTGGCCTTCAGCTGCTCGTTCTCCAGCCACGAACCGCAGGGGATGAAGGCCGCCTTGTACTCGTTCCAGGCTGTCTGCGACTCGATGTGGGTCATGCCGTTGGTGCCGGGGAGCAGGTAGCCCTTGTCGGCGATCTCGTAGACCGCCTCGACGGCCGCCTTGGCGGCGGGCTCGTCCCACACCGTCGGGTCGAGGCTGTCGATCCGCTTCACCAGGTCGGGACCGCCCTGCTTGGCGATGAGGTCCATGACCACGATGTTGATGTAGTAGGGGTACTTGCCCTGGTGGCAGAAGGGCGCCATGCCGGACTTCTTGATCTCCGCGCAGAGCGACATGAAGTCGGCCCAGGTCTTGGGCGCGGTCCAGCCCTTCTCCTTGAAGAGCTTGCCGGAGTACCACAGGCCCCAGACGGTGTAGATGTAGGACAGCTGGTACATCTTGCCGTCGTCGAAGCTGCCCGTCTCGATGGTGCCGGGCTGCAGGACGTCCCTGACCTTCTTGCTCGGGTCGTCGATGTAGGGCGCGTCGAGGAGCGGGGTGAGGTCGGTGAGCTGGCCGCTCTTGTAGAGCACGTCCAGCTTGATCTGCTGCGCGCCCGAGTCGTCGACGACGTCCGGCGGGTTGCCGGCGTTGAAACGGGGCTGGAGCTTGCCGGTGATCTCCTGGGTGCCCAGGTGGCTGATCTTCGCCCCGTCGAACTTCTTCCCGTAGAGCTTCTCGAACGCCTTGGCGTAGTCGTCGCCGTAGCCGCCCTTGAAGATCACGACGTCCAGAGGGGCGTCGTTGGCCACGCCGAAGGGGTTGTCCTTGGACTTCTCGCCCTTCTCGGTGGCCTTGTTGTTGCCGCTGCCGCTGGACGCACAGGCACTCAGCAGACCCGCGGCCGGAGCGGCCAACAGGCCCACCGCTGCAGCCCGCTTGATCAGATCGCGCCGGTTGACGTCGGATCTCATGCTCAAGTCCTCACCTTCTCCAGGACCCATGCGGTGCGGAGTTGAATCTGTGCACGGGCCACGCACCCGTTGTTCCCCCCGCGCAAGCCCGCGTTCAGCGGGCCTCCTGGACGCCGACAGGTATAGTCCACTTCCCGCGAGGTGGGCAAGGTCATGCGCGCTTTTGACGGACAGCTTTCCCTAGTTGAGACCTGCCGGTAACGCGAACGGGCCCGCACCCCCGGCAGGGGTGCGGGCCCGTTCGTCGGGTCCGGACGCGGTGATCCCTACTTGCGGATCAGGGAGCGCAGGACGTACTGCATGATGCCGCCGTTGCGGTAGTAGTCCGCCTCACCGGGGGTGTCGATGCGGACCACGGCGTCGAACTCGACGCCGGTGTCGGTCGTCACCTTGACGGTGCGCGGCGTGGTGCCGTCGTTGAGCTCGGTAATGCCGGTGAACGAGAAGGTCTCCTCACCGGTCAGGCCCAGCGAGGCCGCCGAGGCGCCCTCGGGGAACTGCAGCGGCAGGACGCCCATGCCGATCAGGTTCGAGCGGTGGATGCGCTCGTACGACTCGGCGATGACGGCCTTGACGCCCAGCAGCGCGGTGCCCTTCGCGGCCCAGTCGCGGGAGGAGCCGGAGCCGTACTCCTTGCCCGCCAGGACGACCAGCGGGATGCCGGCGGCCTGGTAGTTCTGGGAGGCGTCGTAGATGAACGACACCGGGCCGCCGTCGGCGGTGAAGTCGCGGGTGTAGCCGCCCTCGGTGCCCGGCGCGATCTGGTTGCGCAGGCGGATGTTGGCGAAGGTGCCGCGGATCATGACCTCGTGGTTGCCGCGGCGGGAGCCGTAGGAGTTGAAGTCACGACGCTCCACACCGTGCTCGGTGAGGTACTTGCCGGCCGGGGTGTCGGCCTTGATCGCACCGGCCGGGGAGATGTGGTCGGTGGTGACCGAGTCGCCCAGCTTGGCCAGCACGCGGGCGCCGGAGATGTCGGTGACCGGGTCCGGCTGGTCCTTCATGCCCTCGAAGTACGGGGGCTTGCGGACGTAGGTCGACTGCGGGTCCCACTCGAAGGTGTTGCCGGTCGGGATCGGCAGCGACTGCCACTGGGCGTCGCCGGCGAAGACGTCCTGGTAGGACGAGGCGAACATGTCCTGGCCGATCGCGGCGGCGACGACCTCGTTGACCTCCTGCTCGGAGGGCCAGATGTCCTGCAGGTGGACCGGCTTGCCCTCGGTGTCGGTGCCGATGGCGTCCCTGGTGATGTCGACCTTCATGGAGCCGGCGATGGCGTACGCGACGACCAGCGGCGGGGACGCCAGGTAGTTCATCTTGACGTCCGGGTTGATCCGGCCCTCGAAGTTGCGGTTGCCCGACAGCACCGAGGTGACGGCCAGGTCGTGCTCGTTGACGGCCTTGGAGACCTCGTCCGGCAGCGGGCCGGAGTTGCCGATGCAGGTGGTGCAGCCGTACCCGACCAGGTTGAAGCCCATCTTGTCCAGGTACGGGGTGAGGCCGGCGCGGTCGTAGTAGTCCATGACGACCTTGGAACCCGGGGCGAGCGTGGTCTTCACCCACGGCTTGCGGGTCAGGCCCTTCTCGACCGCCTTCTTGGCCACCAGGGCGGCGGCGACCATGACGTACGGGTTCGAGGTGTTGGTGCAGGAGGTGATCGCGGCGACGGTGACGGCGCCGTGGTCGATCTCGTACGTGGACCCGTCGGGAGCCGTCACCAGGGTCGGGCGGGTCGGGACGCCGTTGGTGGCGGCCGGGGAGTCGGAGGCCGGGAAGGACTCCTTCCCGGACTCGTCCGCGGTGTCGACGTAGTTGCGCACGTCGCTCTTGAACTGCTCGGCGGCGTTTGCGAGGACGATGCGGTCCTGCGGGCGCTTGGGGCCGGCGATGGAGGGTACGACCGTGGAGAGGTCCAGCTCCAGCTTCTCGGAGAAGTCCGGCTCGGCGGCCGGGTCCAGCCACAGGCCCTGCTCCTTGGCGTACGCCTCGACGAGCGCGAGCTGCTGCTCCGAACGGCCGGTCAGCTTCAGGTAGTTAATGGTCTCCGCATCGATCGGGAAGATCGCCGCGGTGGAGCCGAACTCCGGCGACATGTTGCCGATGGTGGCGCGGTTGGCGAGCGAGGTGGCGGAGACGCCCTCGCCGTAGAACTCGACGAACTTGCCGACGACACCGTGCTTGCGCAGCATCTCGGTGATGGTCAGCACGAGGTCGGTCGCGGTGGTGCCGGTGGGGAGCTCGCCGGTCAGCTTGAAGCCGACGACGCGCGGGATCAGCATGGAGACCGGCTGGCCGAGCATGGCGGCCTCGGCCTCGATGCCGCCGACGCCCCAGCCCAGCACGCCGAGGCCGTTGACCATGGTGGTGTGCGAGTCGGTGCCGACGAGGGTGTCGGGGTAGGCCTGGCCGTTCCGGACCATGACGGTGCGGGCCAGGTGCTCGATGTTCACCTGGTGGACGATGCCGGTGCCCGGCGGGACGACCTTGAACTCGTCGAACGCGGTCTGGCCCCAGCGCAGGAACTGGTAGCGCTCCTTGTTGCGGCCGTACTCCAGCTCCACGTTCTGCGCGAAGGAGTCCGGGGTGCCGAACTTGTCGGCGATGACCGAGTGGTCGATGACCAGCTCGGCCGGGGCCAGCGGGTTGATGCGGGACGGGTCGCCGCCCAGCTCCTTGACGGCCTCGCGCATGGTGGCGAGGTCCACCACGCAGGGCACGCCGGTGAAGTCCTGCATGATCACGCGGGCCGGCGTGAACTGGATCTCCTGGCTCGGCTGGGCCTGGGAGTCCCAGCCGCCGAGCGCACGGATGTGGTCGGCCGTGATGTTGGCGCCGTCCTCGGTGCGGAGCAGGTTCTCCAGCAGCACCTTCAGGCTGTAAGGGAGGCGCGCGGAGCCCTCGACCTTGTCCAGCCGGAAGATCTCGTACGACTCGTCGCCCACCTGCAGGGTGCTGCGGGCGTCGAAGCTGTTCGCCGACACGACAGTCTCCTTCGTAACTTTGCGCGTACCACCGCAATGCTGCCGCTTCGACCCCTGGCCGATCCGCTAAGGTAAGGCTAAGTAAGGTGAGCCTTACCTCTGGCGGCAGCGGTGCGCCTTGGCAGATATCTCGATGTCGAGATAACTCTAATACATCACCGCTGCCGGGTCATGCGCTGGGCCGCCCGTATGCGGCATCACGCCCTTTCCCATGCCCCCGGGGGTCCGTCCCGCCCCGCCTGGGTGCCGCCGTGAGGCCCCGCGCTCAGGCCTGCGGGAGCATCAGTGCGTTGAGCTCGCCCCAGGGGATGCCGCCCGCGGCGGCGGCGTACGTGCCGGTGGCGAGGAGCTCGCGGGCGGCGCGGTCGACGAGGGCGTAGGCGGCCTCGGCGACCGCGCTGCCGAGGCTGACGCGCGCGGCGCCGGCGGAGGCCAGCACGGACACCGGCGGCGCGCCGGGCCCCGCGAGGATGCCGACGGGGGCGTCGATGCCCTCGGCCAGGGCGGCGACGACGGCCGGGTCGGTCACGCCGGGCACGAAGATGCCGTCGGCGCCCGCCGCGAGGTAGCCGGCGGCACGCTCCAGGGTCTCCCCCAGGTCGCCCGCGCCCCGCAGGAAGGTGTCGGTGCGGGCGTGGACGAACAACGGCACCCCGGCCTCGTCGGCGGCGCGGCGGGCGGCGGCGATGCGGGCGGCCTGTCCGTCGGCCGTGCGCAGCGGCGCGGGGCCGCCGTCGTGGGAGTCTTCGATGTTGATCCCGACCGCGCCCGCGGCCAGCACCGCCCGCACCGTCTCCGCGACGCCCTCGGGGTCGGCCGCGTAGCCGCCCTCGACGTCGGCGCTGACCGGGACGGAGACGGCCGCGGCGACCCGCGCGGTCAGTTCCAGCGCGAGGCCGCGGTCGACGTGGTCGCCGTCCGCGGTGCCCAGGGTCCAGGAGACCCCGGAACTGGTGGTGGCGACGGCGGCGGCCCCGGCGCGCTCGGCGACGCGGGCACTGGCGGCGTCCCAGGCGTTGGCCAGGAGCAACGGGCGCCCGGGGACGTGGAGGGAGCGGAAGAGTTCGGCCTTGGCCTTGAGTTCGCTGATCACGGACCGCAGTCCATCACCGGCCGGGGCCCGGGTCCGGCGGATTTCCGACACGTACGTCCCGCGCCGCCTCCCCGTACGTCCACGTCGGATTCTCGCTAGCCCCGGCCCGCGCGGGCCACGGATGCTGGGGGATGTGCATGAGGACTTCGAGCGCTGTGTGCGCGCCGTGCAGTCGAAGGACTCCCGTTTCGACGGGTGGTTCTTCACCGCGGTGCTGACCACCCGCATCTACTGCCGGCCCGGCTGCCCCGCGGTGCCGCCGAAGCCGCGGAACATGACCTTCTACCCGAGCGCGGCCGCCGCCCAGCAGGCCGGGTTCCGCGCCTGCAAGCGCTGCCGCCCCGACGCCGCCCCCGGTTCCCCGCGGTGGAACGAGCGGGCGGACCTGGTGGCCCGCGCCATGCGCCTGATCGCGGACGGGGTCGTCGACCGGGACGGCGTACCCGGGCTCGCGGCACGTCTCGGCTACAGCACCCGGCAGGTGGAGCGGCAGCTGCGGGCCGAGCTCGGGGCCGGGCCGCTTGCCCTCGCCCGTGCGCAGCGGGCGCAGACGGCCCGCCTGCTGGTCGAGACCTCGGCGCTGCCCATGGCCGACGTCGCCTTCGCCGCCGGCTTCAGCAGCATCCGCACCTTCAACGACACCGTGCGCGAGGTCTTCGCGCTCACCCCGAGCGAGCTGCGGACGCGGGCGGCACGGGGGCGGCACCGCGCCCCCGCCGCCGACGTGGCGGGCTCGCTGGCGCTGCGGCTGCCCTTCAGGGCACCGTTGTGCCCCGGCAACCTCTTCGGGCACCTGGCCGCGACCGCCGTGCCGGGCGTGGAGGAGTGGCGGGAGGGTGCGTACCGCCGCACACTGCGGCTGCCCCACGGCCACGGGATCGTGGCCCTGCGGCCCGAGCCCGACCACGTCGCCTGCCGACTCTCCCTCACCGACTGGCGGGACCTGTCGCATGCGATCAGCCGCTGCCGGTGGCTGCTCGACCTGGACGCCGACCCGGTCGCCGTCGACGGGCTGCTCCGGCAGGACCCGCTGCTCGCCCCTTACGTGGACAAGGACCCCGGGCGCCGGGTGCCGCGCACCGTGGACGGGCCCGAGTTCGCGGTGCGCGTGGTGCTCGGCCAGCAGGTGTCGACCGCCGCGGCGCGCACGCTGGCCGGCAGGCTGGTGGCGGCGCACGGAGAGCCCGTCGCCGACCCCGGGGGCGGGCTGACCCACCTGTTCCCCTCGCCGTGGGCGCTGACGGCCCTGGACCCGGGGTCCCTGGCGATGCCGGGCACCCGGCGGGCCACGCTGACCTCCCTGGTCGCCGCGCTCACCGAGGGGCGCCTGGACCTGGACGTCGGCAGCGACTGGGGGAAGGCCCGGCGGCAGCTCGCCGCGCTGCCGGGCTTCGGCCCGTGGTCGGTCGAGGTGGTCGCGATGCGGGCGCTCGGCGACCCGGACGCCTTCCCCGCCACCGATTTGGGCGTACGGGCGGCCGCGGAAAAACTGGGCCTCCCCACGACCCCCGCGGCCCTCGTCCGGCGGGCCGCGGCCTGGCGGCCGTGGCGCGCGTACGCCGTGCAGCACCTGTGGGCGACCGGCGACCACCCCGTCAACGTCCTGCCCGCCGAACCGGCCTGAGGAATGATCATGTCCCTTCGCACGCACGCCGTGATCGACAGCCCCGTCGGGCCGCTGACCCTGGTCGCGACCGACGGCGTCCTGTCAGGTCTCTACATGCCCGCGCAGCGTCACCGTCCGCCGGAGGAGTCCTTCGGCGCGCGCCGCGACCCGGTGACGTCGCCGTTCGCGCGGGCCGCCGAGCAGCTGCGGGCGTACTTCGCGGGCGAGTTGACCGCCTTCGACCTGCCGCTGGACCTGCGCGGCACCGCCTTCCAGCAGCGAGTCTGGGCGGGTCTGCGGGCCATCCCGTACGGCACCGTGATGACGTACGGTCAGCTGGCGGAGGAGCTCGGCAGCCCCGGCGCGTCGCGCGCCGTCGGACTCGCAGGCGGACGCAACCCGGTCGGCATCATCGTGCCCTGCCACCGTGTGGTCGGGGCCTCCGGCAGCCTCACCGGATACGGGGGCGGACTGGAGCGCAAGCGGTACCTGCTGGACCTGGAGCTCGGGTTGCCATCTCATATGTGAGATAGTCTCTCCGCATGGGAGACGACTACCTCGCACGCATCGGCAAGCTCATCCGTGACGCCCGCCAGCACCGGGGCTGGACCCAGTCCCAACTGGCGGAGGCGCTCGGGACCAGCCAGAGCGCGGTGAACCGTATTGAACGCGGGAACCAGAACATCAGCCTTGAGATGATCGCCCGAATCGGTGAAGCGCTCGACAGCGAGATCGTCTCCCTCGGCTACGCGGGTCCCATGCACCTGCGTGTCGTGGGCGGGCGCCGGCTCTCCGGCTCCATCGACGTCAAGACCAGCAAGAACGCGTGCGTGGCGCTGCTGTGCGCCACGCTGCTGAACTCCGGGCGGACCACCCTGCGCCGCGTCGCGCGGATCGAGGAGGTCTACCGCATCCTGGAGGTGCTGAACAGCATCGGCGTGCGGACCCGCTGGATCAACGACGGCAACGACCTGGAGGTCGTCCCGCCGGCGCGGCTGGAGCTGGACGCCATGGACACCGACGCCGCCCGCCGCACCCGCAGCGTGATCATGTTCCTCGGCCCCCTGATGCACCGCACCGACCGCTTCCGCATCCCGTACGCGGGCGGCTGCGACCTCGGCACCCGTACCGTCCAGCCGCACATGACCGCCCTGCGGCACTTCGGGCTGGAGGTGACCGCCACCAGCGGGATGTACCACGCCCGGGTCGCCCCCTCGGTGGCCCCGCGGCGGCCGATCGTGCTGACCGAGCGCGGCGACACCGTGACCGAGAACGCGCTCCTGGCGGCCGCCCGGCACGACGGGGTGACCGTCATCCGCAACGCCAGCTCGAACTACATGGTCCAGGACCTGTGCTTCTTCCTGGAGGAGCTGGGCGTCCGGGTGGACGGCATCGGCACCACCACGCTGACCGTGCACGGTGTCACCGAGATCGACCGGGACGTGGACTACGCGCCCTCCGAGGACCCGGTGGAGGCCATGAGCCTGCTGGCCGCGGCCGTGGTCACCGAGTCCGAGCTGACCATCCGGCGGGTGCCGGTGGAGTTCCTGGAGATCGAGCTGGCGGTCCTGGAGGAGATGGGCCTGGACCACGAGCGCTCCGCCGAGTACCCCGCCGACAACGGCCGCACCCGGCTGATCGACCTCACCGTGCGCCCCTCCAAGCTGCGCTCCCCCATCGACAAGATCCACCCCATGCCCTTCCCGGGCCTCAACATCGACAACGTGCCCTTCTTCGCGGCCATCGCCGCCACGGCCCAGGGTTCGACCCTCATCCACGACTGGGTCTACGACAACCGCGCCATCTACCTCACCGAGCTGACCCGGCTCGGCGCCAACGTCAAGCTGCTGGACCCGCACCGGGTGCTGGTCGAGGGCCCGACCCGCTGGCGCACCGCCGAGATGATGTGCCCGCCGGCCCTGCGGCCCGCCGTGGTGACGCTGCTGGCGATGCTCGCCGCCGAGGGCACCTCGGTGCTGCGGAACGTGTACGTCATCAACCGCGGCTACGAGGAGCTGGCCGAGCGGCTCAACTCCATCGGGGCGCAGATCGAGACGTTCCGCGACATCTGACCCGTCCCGCCCCTCCTGGCCGGCGAACCGGCTACTCCCCCGCAAGGTGGCCGTGATAGTCATGCTCCGGGCCGCGGATCATGGCCCATGGGGGAGGAACGGCCAGGCCAGGAGGGGGTCTTCATGGTGGCGGTCCGAGGTGGTACCGCGGGCGGAACGGTGGACGGCAACGCGCGGCGCAGTTCCGCGTTCTCACTGAGGCGGTGGGCGCCGCGCCCGTCGCCCCGGCTCGACCCGGCGCGCGGCAACCCCGCGCTCGCGGGCCTGCGCGCGGCCGCCGCCGCGGCGGACTGGCCCGCGATCCGGGAGCGGCTGTCGGCGGTGACCGACGACCGTGAGCGCAGCTGGCTCGTGGCGAACGTCGTGGACGTCGACGGCTGGGAGCGCTGGATGCCGGCCGTCGTGGCGGCCGAGCCCGACTCCGGGCTCGCCCGGCTGGTGGCGGGCGCCCGCCAGGTGACCTGGGCCTGGGAGGCCCGGACCGGACTGCGCGCGCAGCACGTCTCGCGTGAGCAGTTCCAGGTGTTCCACGAGCGCCTCGAGGTGGCCGAGGACCTGCTGTACCGGGCCGCGGAGCTCGAACCAGCATGGGCGTCCCCCTGGTACTTCCTGCAGATGAGCGGCCGGGGGCTGCAGGTCGGCCCGGACCTCGCGCGGCTGCGCTTCGAGGCCACCGTACGGCGCTCCCCGCTGCACCTGGGGGCGCACCAGCAGCAGTTGCAGCAGGTGTGCCGCAAGTGGGGCGGTTCGCACGAGGAGATGCACGCCTTCGCCCGGGAGTCCATGCTGGCCGCCCCCGAGGGCAGCGACATGGGCGTGCTCGTCGCGGTCGCGCACCTCGAGCACTGGGGCGACCTGGACCGCGGCGACGACACGGCGTACATGCTCCGCCTGCAGGTCGAGAAGGAGCTGCACGAGGCCGCGGACCGCTCCTACCGCAACCCGGCGTACCAGGGCTCCTTCGACCCGGTCGGGACGCTCAACACCTTCGCCATGGCCTTCGCGCTGGCCGGCGAGAAGAAGGCGGCGGCCGAGGCCTTCGCCGCCACCGGCGGAGTCGTCACCGAGTTCCCGTGGCAGTACCTCAACGGCAACGACCCGGTGGCGGCCTACCGCACCCTGCGGTCCCGCGCCGGACGTCCCTGACCGCCCCGCGCCCCGTTCCCCGTCCGCGCACCGCCCGGAAGGCCCCTTCGGTGTCCCAGTCCCCGTCAGCGCACACGTTCCAGGTCGACCTGCGCGGCCTGGTCGACCTGCTCTCCCACCACCTCTACTCCAGCCCCCGCGTCTACCTGCGGGAGCTGCTGCAGAACGCCGTCGACGCGATCACCGCCCGGCAGGCGGTCCAGCCGGGCGCACCGGCCAGGATCACCGTGCGGACCGGTGACACGCTCAGCGTCACCGACACCGGTGTCGGGCTGAGCGAGGCCGACGTGCACACCTTCCTCGCCACCATCGGGCGCAGCTCCAAGCGCGCCGCCGACGGCGAGATCGAGGCCGCCCGCGGCGACTTCATCGGCCAGTTCGGCATCGGGCTGCTGGCCTGCTTCGTGGTGGCCGACGAGATCACGGTCGTCAGCCGCCCGGCGACCGCCCCCGGCGCCCCGGCCGTCGAATGGCGCGGCCGCTCCGACGGCAGCTACACCCTGCGCACGCTCCCCGCCGACGCGCTGCCCGAGCCGGGCACGCGCGTGACGCTGACCCCGCGCGCGGACGCCGGCGAGTGGACGGAGCCCGGCCGGGTGGCGTCGCTGGCCCGGCACTACGGCAGCCTGCTGCGGCACGAGGTCACCGTCGTCGACCCGCGCGGCGAGACGACCCTGATCAACGAGACCCCTCCGTGGGAGCGCCGCCACGGCTCCCCGCTGGCCCGCGCCGAGGCGCTGGCCGAGCACTGCCGCGCGTCGTTCGGCTTCACCCCGCTCGACACCATCGACCTCGACCTTCCCGTCGCCGGGCTGCGCGGCGTGGCCTACGTGCTGCCGACCCCCGTCAACCCGTCGGAGCGGGCCGGGCACCGGGTGCACCTGAAGGGCATGCTGCTCTCGGACCGGGCCGCCGAGCTCCTGCCGGAGTGGGCGTTCTTCGTCCGCTGCGTCGTGGACGTCACCAGCCTGCGCCCGACGGCCTCCCGCGAGGCGCTGTACGAGGACGAGACCCTGGCCGCCGTCCGCGACGCGCTGGGCGCCCGCATCCGCGACTGGCTGACCGGGCTCGCCGCCAGCGACCCGGCGCTCCTGCGGCGCTTCATCGACAGCCACCACCTCGCCGTCAAGGCGCTGGCCCGCTACGACGACGCGCTGCTGCGGATGCTGCTGCCGTGGCTGCCCTTCGAGACCACGGACGGCAACGTCACCCTGGAGGAGTTCGCCCGCGCCCACCCCACGGTGCTGGTCACCCGCAGCGTCGACGAGTTCCGGCAGGTCGCCCCGATCGCGGCGGCGGCCGGCCTCGGCGTCGTCAACGGCGGCTATACCTACGACCGGGACCTGGTGCACCGGCTGCCGGAGATCCGTCCCGGCACCACGGTCACCGACCTGGACCCGGCCACCATGACCGCGCACCTCGACCCGGTCGACTCGGCCGCCGAACTCGCCGCCGCCTCCTTCCTCGCGGTCGCCCGCGAGGTCGTCGGCCAGTACGACTGCGACGTCGTGCTGCGGGCCTTCCAGCCGGTCACGGCGCCCGCGCTGCTCCTGGACGACCGCGAGGCACGCCACGAGCGCACCCGGTCCGGCCTCGCGGAGAGCAGCGACGGGTTGTGGGCGGACATCCTCGGCTCGCTGCGCACGCAGGCCCCGCGGGCGCAGCTCGTCCTCAACCACCTCAACCCGCTGGTGCGCCGGGCCGCCACCGTCACCGAGCGCGGACTGGCCCTCACCACGGCCGAGGCCCTGTACGGGCAGGCGCTGCTGCTCACCCGGCGGCCGCTGAAGTCCTCGGAGAGCGCGCTGCTCAACCGGGCCTTCATCGGTCTGCTCACCCACGCCATGCACGACCAGGACACCCCCGCGTCCGGGCCGG
This sequence comes from Streptomyces sp. NPDC006207, assembly GCF_040613835.1. Classification (NCBI taxonomy): domain Bacteria; kingdom Bacillati; phylum Actinomycetota; class Actinomycetes; order Kitasatosporales; family Streptomycetaceae; genus Streptomyces; species Streptomyces sp. NPDC006207. Next base: position 67,807 of record NZ_JBEXSX010000019.1, read on the forward strand.
ACGCCAAGGAGCACTGATGCTGGACACCCCCGAGGCCGTGTTCGAGGCGCTCCGCGAGAACAACGAGCGCCCCTACGGAACGCCCCGCACCGTGACCGCCGAGGAACTGGTCGAGGCGGCCGAGCAGTTCGAGGAGAAGGACGTCCTCGTGACGGCGCTGCTCGAACTCATGTCGGCGTACGAGTACGCCGCCGAGCACCGCAAGTCGCCGGTCGTCTTCGCCCGGATCCTCAAGCTGTGGGAGGAGGTGCCCGGCTCCTTCAGCGAGTGGGAGGGCCACCAGGTGCTGTGGCGCCACAAGTGGGTGACGACCTCGCTGCTCCAGGTGCCGGACGTCCCGCTGGCGACGGTCCACGGGTGGGTCGGCCAGATGGGCGAGCGCTACCGGGCGGCCGGTGAGGGCCTGCAGCCGGTGGCGGCCATGCGGCACCGGATCGCCGCCCACACCGGCGCGGACCGCGAGACGGCCTGGGACCTGTGGGTCACCCGGCGCCAGGAGCGGCTCAGCGACTGCCCGGCCTGCGAGACCCGGCACCAGGGACTGCACCACCTCGCGGCGGGCGACGACGAGCGGGCCCTGCGGACCTGGGAACCGGTCCTCGACGGCGTCCAGACCTGCGAGGAGGAGCCCTGGGTCACCCAGGCCCACGCCCTGCTGCCGTTGCTGCGCCTCGGCCGCACCGACGAGGCCCGCTCCCACCATCTGACGGGCTACCGGCACGCCCGGGGCCGGATCGGCATGGCCGAGGAGACCGGACTGCACGTGGAGTTCTGCGCGCTGTCCGGCAACGAGGGCCGGGCGCTGGAGATCCTCGCCGAGAACCGCGCCCTGTTCGGCACCACCGGCGCGCCGCTGTCGCTGCTCGGTTTCCTCACCGGCGTCGAGGTCCTCACCCGGCGCCTGGTCGACGAGGGGTACGACGCGGCCCCCGTCGCCGGACCGCTGGGGCGCACCTGGACCGCGCGGGAACTGCAGGACCACGTGAGCGAGCAGGGCGACACCCTGGCCGCGGCGTTCGACCGGCGCAACGGCACCGCCGCCGTCGGCGAGCGCCGCCGGGCACGCCTGACCCGGCGCCCGCCGCTCGCCGAGCCGCTGGCACTCGGTCTGCGCACCGCGGCCGTGCCGTCACCCGCGGCCGGGCCGGCGGCGACGGCCCCGCCCGTCGCCGTGGCCGGGCGGGAGGTGCCCGAGGACTTCGTCGAACTGGTGGAGAGGGCCCGCGAGATGGGGGACGCCGGCCGTCCCGGCGACGAGGAGCTGTGGCGCCGGATCGCCGAGCGCGCCGGCACCGAAGGCCATGTGCACGACCCCCGGCTGGGCCCGGAGGAGCGCCTGCGGGCCGAACTGGCCGAGCACCGCGCCTTCGCGGCCATGGAGGACGAGGACCGGACGGCGGCCAGGGCCGCGCTCACCGAGGCACGGGAGCTGTTCGCCCTGGCCGGCATGCCCGAGCGCGTCCTGACCTCCCGCGCGCGGCTGGCGTCGGTGGGCGTGGAGCCCGGCCCGGAGGCCGTCGCGGGCCGGGCGGAGCTGGACGCGGTGCGGACCGAGGCCCGCGCACTGGTGGACGGCGAGGGCTCCGCCGAGGTCCGGCGCGCCTACTGCGTCGTGCTGCAGTGCCGTGCCTACCTCGCCCACACCGAGGCGGCGGCCACGCTGCCGGACGTCCCGGCGGAACTGCGCGAGCGCTTCGAGGCGGCCGTGGCCGAGGCCCTGGCGGAGTCGGAGCGGCTCGGCATCCCGGAGCGCACGGTCAACACCCGGATGTCCGCCGCCGATCTCGCGGCGCGCTCCGGGGACCTGGACGGGGCCGAACGGGAACTGCGGAGCGCGCTGCGGGTCGTGGAGGCGGCCGGGACGCCCTGGCGCGCCACCCGCCCGCGGGGCCTGCTCGGCCAGGTGCTGCTGCAGCAGCACCGCCCCGAGGAGGCCATGGAGCAGTTCCACGGCGCGCTCGCCACGGCCACCGCCCATAACGACACCGCGTTCCCGGTGGCGCGCACCCACGCGCTGCTCGGCCACGCCGCCGACCACGCGGGCGACCTGAACGCCGCCGTACGCCACCTGTCCGACGCCGCGGCGCGGCTGGACCGCGAGGACGACGCCACGGGCGCCGCCGAGCTGCGGGTGGAGCTGGCGGACGTGCTCGCCCGCGCCGACCGCCAGGCGGACGCCGTCGCCGTGCTGGAGTCGCTGGTCTGCGACGAGGCCGCGGCCGGCATGGACGAACGCGCCCTGGCCCAGGCCCGGCTGCTGCTGGCGCGGGGCCTGCGGGAACTGGAGGAGCACCGCGCGAGCGCCGAGCAGTTCCTGCTGCTGGCCGACGCCGTCCAGGGGTGGGAGGAGCAGTTCACGCACACGCTCGCCGCCTGCGAGGCCGCCGTCGCCCTGCTGCAGGCCGGCCGCGAGGACGCGGCGCGCTCCGCGTACGACCGCGCCGTCGCCTCGCACGCGAAGGGGCCGAACCCGCACGCGGTCGCGGAGATGATGCGGGACTTCGCAGGCTCCGCCGTCTCGGCACACGGCGCCGAGGGCCTGGAGACCGCCCTGGACCACCTGCGCGAGGCCGACGAGGTGCTGGCGGCCGTGCCCGCGGACGACGAGGACTTCGCCCTCTGGTACGAGAGCGGCGCCACGCACTACCAGCGCGGCCGGGCCTATGCCGGCGCCGAGCGCTTCCCCGAGGCGCTCGCCGAACTGGAGCGGGCGATCGCCGCCTACGAGGAGGGCGGGCCGCGGGGCGAGGCGCCGCGCGCCGAGGCCGTCCGGGTCGCCGCCCTCGTCGAGGCGAACGGCCTGGACCGGCCGGACGCGGCCCTGTCCCGTCTCGGTGCCGCGATCACCCGGTGCCGGGCGGCGGGGCTCGACCACGCGGCCGTGGTCCTTTCCCGGGTGCGGGACGAGGTGTCGTCGCGCCGCCGGAGCTGACACCCGTGGTACGAACGAGGCGACCGCCCTCGGCGCCGCCCGTCCCCCGGACATCCGGGGGCGCGGGGTGTCGATCCGGGCGGTCGCCGTTCGTGTAGGGGGTGGAACGCCGGCGAAGGGCCGGCCCGGACCGCGAGGACGCCCGACATGAAGCACTACCTGCTCAGCGTGTACCAGCCCGAGGGGCCCCCGCCGCCGCCCGAGTTCCTCGCCCGGGTCCTGGCCGACCTGGACGTCCTCAACCGGGAGATGAAGGAGGCCGGGGCCTGGGTCTTCGGCGCGGGACTGAACGCCCCGGACACGGCCACCGTGCTGCGGCCGCGGGGCGAGGAGGTGCTCGTCACGGACGGGCCGTTCGCGGAGAGCAAGGAGTACCTCGGCGGCTTCACGATCATCAAGGCGGCCGACCTCGACGCCGCGCTCGCCTGGGGCCGCCGGCTGGCCCGGGTGACCACGCTGCCCATCGAGGTCCGGCCCTTCGCGCACGAGGTCGAGGACTGACGGCCGGCGTGCCGGAGCCGGGCGCACCGGAGGTCGAGCGGGTCTTCCGCGAGGAGTACGGGCGCGCGGTGGCCGTCCTGGTCCGCCGGTTCGGCGACATCGACGTCGCCGAGGAGGCGGTCCAGGACGCCTTCACCACGGCCGTCCAGCGGTGGCCGCGGACCGGGCTGCCGCCGAGCCCCGCGGGGTGGATCATCACCACCGCCCGCAACCGCGCGATCGACCGGCTGCGCCGGGAGGCGGCCCGCGAGGACCGGCACGCCCGGGCCGCCCTGCTGCAGGACGCCCGGGACGTCCGGGAACCCGGCGAGGAGGGCCCCGTGCGGGACGAACGGCTCCGTCTGCTCTTCACCTGCTGCCACCCCGCGCTCGCCCCGGCCTCACGGGTGGCGCTGACGCTCCGGCTGCTGGGCGGGCTCACCACCGCCGAGATCGCCCGGGCCTTCCTCGTCCCCGAGAGCACCATGGCCCAGCGCCTGGTCAGGGCGAAGCGCAAGATCCGCGACGCCCGGATCCCGTACCGCGTCCCGGACGAGGCCGACCTGCCCGAACGGCTCGGCGCCGTCCTCGCGGTGGTGTACCTGGTCTTCAACGAGGGGTACCTGCCCGGCTCCGGGGACCGCCTGGTCCGCGAGGACCTGTGCGCCGAGGCGATCCGCCTGGGCCGGCTGCTGGCCGGGCTCATGCCCGACGAGCCCGAGGTGCTGGGGCTGCTCGCCCTGATGCTGCTGGTCCAGGCACGCCGCCCGGCCCGCACCGCCGCGGACGGCGAAGCGGTGCCGCTGGCCGAGCAGGACCGCGCCCTGTGGGACCGGGCGCTGGTCGCGGAGGGCCGGGCCCTGGTCCGCCGCTGCCTGAGGCGCGGCCGGCCGGGGCCGTACCAGATCCAGGCGGCGATCAGCGCCGTGCACAGCGACGCCCCGGTCGCGGCCGCCACGGACTGGCGGCAGATCCTGGCGCTCTACGACCAGCTGACGACGCTCGCCCCGGGCCCCGTGGTCGCCCTCAACCGCGCCGTCGCCCTCGCCGAGGTCGAGGGTCCGGCCGCCGCGCTCGCCGCCGTCGACGGCCTCCCCCTGGAGGGCTACCCCGCCTTCCACGCCGTCCGCGCCGACCTCCTGCGCCGCCTGGGCCGTACGCCCGAGGCCGCGCAGGCGTACGGAGCAGCCGCCGCCCGCACCGAGAACGATGCCGAACGGGACTTCCTGCTGCGCAGGCGTGAGGCGCTCGGCGGCCCGCCCTGACCGCCGTGCGGGGCCTTTGGAACCGGGCGGACGCGCGCGGAGCGGTGCCACCTCCGCAACGACTGCGCGGGCCCCGCACGACGCCGCGGCCGCATCACCGGTGGTGACACCGCCTCGCGTCCCGGCCCGGGCCTCACGCACCCACCCGGGCTCGTCGCGTACCGGCAGCGGCCGCGCCATCCTGACGTACGCCCGGCGGCGCGCGGAGCCGCGCCACAGCCACCGTCGCGAAGCGTCGCGGACACCGTGACGGCCGGCCACCGCCCCCGGCACGCGGCGGCCGCCACCTCGGCGAGTCCCGGCCGTCAGACGCAGGCAACGGCGAGCGGCCACCACCGACGTGCCGGGCCAGCCCCGTATCCCGGGTTCCTCCTGACCTCGGGTCAGGAGAGCACGGCGAGGCCGTCGAGTTCGACCATGGCCTCCTCGTCCCACAGGCGGGTGATGCCGATGACCGCCATCGCCGGGTAGTCCCGGCCGGCCAGGGCGCGCCAGATCCGGCCGAGTTCGGGCGCGTGGTCGCGGTAGGCGGCGACGTCGGTGGTGTGGACGGTGAGGCGGGCGAGGTCGGCGGGGGTGCCGCCGGCGGCCTGGAGGGCGGTGAGCAGGTTGATCAGCGCGTGCTCGAACTGGGCGGGGAGGGTGTCCCCGACGACCTTGCCCCCGGAGTCCAGCGCGGTCTGGCCCGCGAGGAGGACGAGGGTGCGGCCGGTGGCGGTGACGGCGTGGCTGAAGCCGGTGGGCGGGGAGAGCTCGGGCGGGTTGATCCGGTTCAGGGTCATGCGAAGAGCTCCTTGGCGATGATCGACCTCTGGACTTCGGTGGCACCTTCGTAGATGCGCGGTGCGCGGACCTCGCGGTAGAGGTGTTCCAGGACGTGGCCGCGCTCCAGGGCGCGGGCCCCGTGGATCTGGACGGCGGCGTCGACGGCGTACTGGGCGGTCTCGGTGGCGAAGAGCTTGGCCATGGCGGAGCTGCGGGCGGTGCCGGGGGCACTGGAGTCGTAGGCCTCGGCGGCGGCGTAGACCAGCAGGCGGGCGGCCTCGGTGCGGGTGGCCATCTCGGCGAGGGCGTGGGAGACGGCCTGGAGCTCCTTCAGGGGCGCGCCGAAGGCGGTGCGGGAGGCGGCGTGGGCGGTGGCGGCGTCGAGGGCGGCCTGCGCCATGCCGACCGCGAAGGCACCGACGCTGGGCCGGAAGCGGTTGAGGGTGGTCATGGCGACCCGGAAGCCGCGGTCGACCTCGCCGATCACGTCGTGCCGCCCGACCGGTACGGCGTCGAAGCGCAGCCGGCCGATGGGGTGCGGGGAGAGCATGTCGAGGTGTTCGCCGCCGAGGCCGGGGCGGTCGGCGGGGACGGCGAAGGCGGTGACGCCGCGGGACCCCGCGCCGGGGGTGGTCCGGGCGAAGACCGTGTAGAGGTCGGCCTCGGGGGCGTTGGAGATCCAGCACTTCTCGCCGGTGAGCCGCCAGCCGCCGTCCGGGGCGGGCTCCGCGGCCAGTTCGAGGGCGGCCGCGTCGGAACCTGCGCCCGGCTCGGTGAGCGCGAAGGCCGCGACGGCCTCGCCGGAGACGACCCGCGGGATCCAGCGGGCGGCCAGTTCGGGGGATTCCAGCAGGGGGTGGGCGCCCAGGCCCTGCAGGGCGAGTGCGGTCTCCGCCTCGGTGCACTCCCGGGCCAGGGACTCCCGGAGCAGGCACAGCTCGAGGGCGGTACCGGGGAAGAGGCGCCCCAGCAGGCCGAGTTCGCCGAGGGCCGCGAGCAGCGGCCGGTTGACCCGCCCGGGTTCGCCGGACCCCGCCAGCGGCCGGAGCCGTTCGGCGGCCCAATCACGGACCTGTGCGCACCACTTGAGCTGTTCCGGGTCCAGCGCGAACGATGCCACGCGGCACCTCCCGTATCGCGTACCGTTGACTGCCGTCACAAACACGTTACGCTGAATCCGTCCGCAACCAGGGGCCAACGAGGGGCGAACCCGCCATGGACCTGCTGCCATCAGCACACGTGGACACTTTCCCGCGGGATCACCTCCCGCCGCGTGACCAGTGGCCCGTCCTGACCCAAGACCTCCCCGAACTGGCCTATCCCGGCCGGGTCAACTGCGGCACCGAACTCCTCGCCGCCGGCCTGCCCGAGGCGCCCTGCCTGCGGATGCCGGACGGTGAGGTCTGGTCGTACGCGGACCTGCGCGCCGCCTCCGACCGCATCGCGCACGTGCTGACCGACGAGCTAGGGGTGGTGCCCGGCAACCGCGTGCTGCTGCGCGGCCCCACCACGCCGTGGCTGGTGGCGTGCTGGTTCGCCGTCATGAAGGCGGGCGCGGTCGCGGTGACCGTGCTCGCGGCGCACCGCCCGCACGAGCTGGCGACGATCTGCGAGATCGCCGCCGTCCGGCACGCACTGTGCGACATCCGCGCGGTCGACGACCTCGCCAAGTGCGAGGCGCCCGGGCTGCGCATCGCCACGTACGGCGGGGAGGCGCCGGACGATCTGCTGCGGCTCGCAGCCGACCGGCCGGACCCCTTCCCCGCGGTGGAGACCTCGGCCGACGACGTCGCGCTGATCGCCTTCACCTCCGGGACGACCGGACGGCCCAAGGGGTGCATGCACTTCCACCGGGACGTGCTGGCGATCGCCGACACCTTCTCCGCGCACATACTGCGACCGACCTCCGCCGACGTGTTCGCCGGCAGCCCGCCGCTGGGCTTCACCTTCGGGCTGGGCGGCCTGGTCGTCTTCCCGCTGCGCGTGGGGGCGTCGGCGCTGCTGCTGGAGCAGGCCGGCCCCGAACAGCTCGCCCGGGCCGTCGCGGAGCACGCGGTGACCGTGCTGTTCACCGCGCCCACCGCCTACCGGGCCATACTCGCCTCGCACGGCACCCGCGACCTGTCCTCGCTGCGGCGCTGCGTGTCGGCGGGCGAGAACCTGCCCGAGGCGACCTGGCACGCCTGGTACGAGTCGACGGGGCTGCGGATCATCAACGGCATAGGGGCCACGGAGCTGCTGCACATCTTCATCTCCGCCGCCGACGACGTGATCCGGCCGGGCACCACGGGCCTGCCGGTGCCGGGCTACCAGGCCCGGGTCGTCGACCCCTCGACGCTGTCCCCCGTGCCGGACGGCGAACCGGGGCTGCTCGCGGTGCGCGGTCCCACGGGCTGCCGCTACCTGGCGGACGAACGGCAGCGGGAGTACGTGCGCGACGGCTGGAACCTCACCGGCGACACCTACGTGCGCGAGCCGGACGGCTACTTCCGCTACGTGGCCCGCGCCGACGACATGATCATCTCGTCGGGGTACAACATCGCGGGCCCCGAGGTCGAGGAGGCGCTGCTGCGCCACCCCGACGTACGGGAGGCCGCGGTCATCGGCGTGCCGGACGACCAGCGCGGCCAGATCGTCCGGGCCTTCGTCGTGTTGCGGGACGGCCCTCCGCGCGACGAGCACACGGTCGAGGCGCTGCGCGCCTTCACCCGGGAGGAGATCGCGAGCTACAAGTGCCCGCGCGAGATCGCCTTCCTCGACGCCCTGCCCCGCACTCCCACCGGGAAACTGCAGCGCTTCCGGCTGCGCGACCTACAGTGATCGCGTGACCGAGCACACCCCCAGTTCGCTGATCGTGACCTTCTTCGGCGCCTACGGCCGGGCCGAGGCCTGGGACGGGCGGATACCCGTCGCCGGGCTGATCCGGCTGATGGGCGCCGTGGACGTGGACCCGCAGTCGGTACGCTCGGCGGTCTCCCGGCTCAAGCGCCGCGGGCTGCTGGAGCCGGACCGCGTCGCCGGCGCCGCGGGCTACGCCCTGTCCGAGGACGCCCGGCAGCTGCTCGCCGACGGCGATCGCCGCATCTACGGTCACCCGGCCGGCGGAGCCGGCGACCAGGAGTGGGTGCTCGCGGTCTTCTCCGTGCCGGAGAGCGAGCGCCACAAGCGGCACCTGCTCCGCTCGCGCCTGGCCCGGCTGGGCTTCGGCACCGCCGCCCCGGGCGTGTGGATCGCGCCCGCCCGCCTCCACGAGGAGGCCCTGCACACCCTGCGCCGGCTCGGCCTGGACACCTACGTCGACCTCTTCACCGGCACCCACCTCGGCTTCGAACCGACGGCCGCGGCCGTGCGCCGCTGGTGGGACCTCGACGCCGTCGCCAAGCGCCACCACGCCTTCCTCGACGCCCACGAGCCCGTGCTGCGCGCCTGGGCCGCCCGGGAGGCGACCCCGCCGCAGGAGGCCTTCGCGGACTACCTGCGCGCCCTCGACTCCTGGCGCCGCCTCCCCTACGCCGACCCGGGCCTGGCGCCCGCCCTCCTCCCGCCCGACTGGCCCGGCGGCCGCGCCGCCGCCGTCTTCGAGAGCCTGCACGCGCGGCTGCACGACGCGGGGGCGGAGTTCGCGCGGTCCGCCGGCCCCACGGCGTGACCGCCCTCCTCCGGTGATCGTTGGCAGGATGTACGCCCGCGCCACCCGGCGGGGCATAACCTGACCACATCGGAGCGGAACCACGACGATCGAGGAGGTACGCGAGATGGCACTGCCCGCGACCGAACGCTCGGGCCCCGGCGGCGACGCCGTGCTCGCCGCCTTCCTCGACCTCACGGTGCCCGAGGGGTACCGCGCCGAGCTGATCGAGGGGGAGATCGTCGTGACCCCGCCGCCCGACGGAGACCACGAGGACGCCGTCGGCGAACTGCTCTGGCAGATCGCCAGGAAGTCCGCCGCAGAACTGTACGGCGTGGGTACGAAGGGGCTGATCACCCCGCTCGGCCGCTTCGTCCCCGACGCATCCGTGGCCCCCCGGCGCTTCTTCCGCGGTCTCGACTCGTGGGCAGATGCGGACGGCGTCGTGATGACCGTCGAGGTGACGTCCTCCCGCCCGGACAAGGACCGCGGCCCGAAGCGACGCGGCTACGCCGCCGCCGGTATCCCGTTCTACCTGCTGGTGGACCGCACCGAGGGCACGGTCACCCTGTACAGCGAGCCGGACGCCGAGGACTACCGCCAGGACGTCCGGGTGCTGTTCGGCAAGGAGCTCGACCTCCCCGAGCCGTTCGCGTTCGCCCTCGACACCTCCGCCTTCGGCTGAGGCTGCCGCCTCTCACACGTCCAGCGTGAGCCGGGGGCGGGGGGCGTCCGTGCGGCCCGTGGGCGGACGGCGGCTGCCCGCCTGGTACGGGAGGGGCCAGGGGGCGCCGGGGCCGGAGTAGTCCTGTTCGGCGGCTGCGTGCAGCGTCCAGTTGGGGTCGTAGAGGTGGGGGCGGGCGAGCGCGCACAGGTCGGCGCGGCCCGCGAGGATCAGGGAGTTGACGTCGTCCCAGGAGGAGATGGCGCCGACCGTGATGACGGGCACCCCGAGTTCGTTGCGGATCCGGTCGGCGTAGGGGGTCTGGTAGGAGCGGCCGAAGTCGGGCGCCTCGTCGGCGACGACCTGGCCGGTCGAGACGTCGATGGCGTCGGCACCGTGGGCGGCGAAGGCCCGGGCGATCTCGACCGCCTCGTCGGCGGTCGTGCCCCCCTCGGCCCAGTCGGTGGCGGAGATGCGGACGGTCATCGGGCGGTCGGCGGGCCAGACCTCGCGGACGGCGTCGAAGACCTCCAGGGGGAAGCGCAGCCGACCGGTCAGGTCGCGGCCGTAGGCGTCGGTGCGCCGGTTGGTGAGCGGGGAGAGGAAGGACGAGAGCAGGTAGCCGTGGGCGCAGTGCAGTTCCAGCAGGTCGAACCCGGCGCGGGCGCCGCGCGCGGCGGAGGCGGCGAACTGGTCGCGGATCGCGGCGAGCCCGCCGGCGTCCAGGGCGTGCGGGACCTGGCTCACGTGGGGGTGGTACGGCAGCGGGGAGGGGGCCGCGAGCGGCCAGTTGCCCTCCGGGAGCGGCTGGTCGATGCCCTCCCACATCAGCCGGGTGGAGCCCTTGCGGCCGCTGTGGCCGAGCTGGAGGCCGATCGCGGCCCCGGGCCGGGCGTGCACGAAGTCGGTGACGCGGCGCCAGGCGTCCTCGTGCCCGTCGTTCCACAGGCCCGCGCAGCCGGGGGTGATGCGGCCCTCGGGGCTGACGCAGACCATCTCCGTCATGACCAGGCCGGCGCCGCCGAGGGCGCGGGCGCCGAGGTGGACGAGGTGGAAGTCGCCGGGGGTGCCGTCGGTGGCGGAGTACATGTCCATCGGCGAGACGACGACCCGGTTGCGCAGGGTCAGCCCGCGCAGGGTGAAGGGGGTGAACATCGGCGGGGTGTCCGGACCGGTGCCGAACTCCCGCTCCACGGAGGCGGTGAACTCCGCGTCGCGCAGCCGCAGGTTGTCGTGGGTGACCCGGCGGCTGCGGGTGAGCAGGTTGAAGGCGAACTGCCGGGGCGGCTGGGCGGTGTACTGCTCCAGGTGCTCGAACCACTCCAGGCTGGCCCGCGCGGCGCGCTGCGTGCTGGCGACGACCGGCTTGCGCTCGGCCTCGTAGGCGGCCAGCGCCTCGGGGACGCCGGGCTGCTCGTGCAGGCAGGCGGCGAGGGCGAGGGCGTCCTCCATGGCGAGCTTGGTGCCGGAGCCGATGGAGAAGTGCGCGGTGTGCGCGGCGTCGCCGAGGAGCACGATGTTCCCGTGCCGCCAGCGCTCGTTGACGACGGTGGTGAAGGCGATCCAGCGGGAGCGGTTGCCGCGCAGGCCGTGGCCGTGCAGGGCGTCGGCGAAGATCTTCTCGCAGCGGGCGATCGACTCGGCCTCGTCCAGCCGGTCCAGCCCGGCGCGCTGCCAGACGTCCTCGCGCATCTCGACGATGAAGGTGCTCGCGTCCGGCCGGTACGGATAGCCGTGGGCCTGCATCACGCCGTGCTCGGTCTCGGCGATCTCGAAGCGGAAGGCGTCCAGGACGAGGTCGGTGGAGAGCCAGATGTAGCGGCAGCGGTGGCCGGTGAGGGTGGGGCGGAAGACGGCGGCGTGGGCGCCGCGAGTGGCGCTGCCCGCGCCGTCGGCGGCGATGACCAGGTCGTGGTCGCGGGCCAGCCGTTCGGCGGCCGGGGCGAGTTCGCGGCTGCGGACGGTCACACCGAGCTCGCGGCAGCGGTCGTGGAGGACCGCCAGCAGCGTGCGCCGGTCCACCGCCGCGAAGCCGTGGCCGCCGGAGGTGACGGCACGGCCGCGGTGGCGCACGTCGATGTCGTCCCAGCGGGTGAACTCCCGTTCCAGGGCACGGAAGACGACCGGGTCGGCGTGCTCGATGCCGCCGAGCGTCTCGTCGGACAGCACGACGCCGAAGCCGAAGGTGTCCTGCGGCGAGCCGCGCTCCCAAACGGTGATCTCGCGTTCCGGGTCGAGGCGCTTGAGCAGTGCGGCCGCGTAGAGCCCGCCGGGGCCGCCGCCGATGATGGCCACCCGCACGGCTAACGGCCCTTCCAGTTGGGGCTGCGCTTGTCGGTGAACGCGGCGTGGAACTCGGCGTAGTCCTCGCTGGTCATCAGGAGCGCCTGGGTCGCGGCGTCCATCTCCACGGCCGCGCCGAGCGGCATGTCGAGCTCCGCGGTGAGCAGGGCCTTGGTCTGCGCGTACGCCAGCGCAGGGCCGGCCGCCAGGCGCTTGGCGAGGGCGGCGGCGCTCGCGTCCGCCTGCCCGTCGTCGACGAGCTCGCTGACCAGGCCGATGCGGTCGGCCTCCGCGGCGCCGACGGTGTCGCCGAGCATCAGCAGCCGGGTGGCATGGCCGAGGCCGACGATGCGGGGCAGCAGGTAGGCGGCACCCATGTCGGCGCCCGCGAGGCCGACCTTGGTGAAGAGGAAGGCGAAGCGGGCCGAGCGCTCGACGATCCGGAAGTCGGAGGCGAGGGCGATGACGGAACCGGCTCCGGCCGCGACGCCGTGGACGGCGGCGACGACGGGGAAGGGGGCCTCGCGGAGGGCGCGGACGACCTGCCCGGTCATGCGGGTGAAGTCCAGGAGCTGGCCCGCGCCCATGGCGAGGGTGGCACCGATGATCTCGTCGACGTCCCCGCCGGAGCAGAAGCCGCGACCGGCCCCGGCGAGCACCAGCACGCGGGTGTCGCCGTGGTGGGGCAGCTCGGTGAGCAGGTCGCGCAGGTCGGCGTAGGCGCCGAAGGTGAGCGCGTTGAGCTTGTCGGGCCGGTCGAGGGTGACGGTGACGACGCCGTCGGCGCGCTCGACGCGCAGGTGCCGCCATTCCTCGGTCCGGCCTGCGGAGCCTCGGTAGGGGCTCATGGGCACGTCCTCCTTCGCGGGGGAGGCAGGCTTGCCAACACCGCGAAGTTATCACTCCTTCGTGACCGCCGTCACGAGTGCGCGATATGCGCGGCGCCTCACATGCCTGCCAGCGTGGCGACGAGCACGGCCTTGATGGTGTGCATCCGGTTCTCGGCCTGGTCGAAGACGATGGAGCACGCCGACTCGAAGACCTCGTCGGTGACCTCCAGCGAGGTCAGCCCGTGCCGTTCGTGGATCTCCCGGGCCAAGGTGGTGCCCAGGTCGTGGAAGGCGGGCAGGCAGTGCATGAACTTCGCGTCGGGGCGGCCGGTGGCCCGCAGCACGTCCGTGGTCACGGCGTACGGCTTCAGCAGCGCGATGCGCTCGTCCCACACCTCGGCGGGCTCACCCATGGACACCCAGACGTCGGTGTGGACGAACTCCGCGCCGGCGACCCCCTCGGCGACGTCCTCGGTCAGGGTGACGCGGGCGCCGGTGGCCTGCGCGAGCCGCCGCGCCTCGGCGACGACGCCGTCGTCCGGCCACAGCTGCTCCGGGGCGGCGATGCGGACGTCCATGCCGAGGAGGGCGCCCGTGACCAGCAGCGAGTTGCCCATGTTGGAGCGGGCGTCGCCGAGGTAGGCGTAGGCGGTCTCCCCCAGCGGGGAACGGGAGTGCTCGGCCATGGTGAGCACGTCGGCGAGCATCTGGGTGGGGTGCCACTGGTCGGTGAGGCCGTTCCACACCGGCACCCCGGCGTGGGCGGCCAGTTCCTCGACGACCTCCTGGCCCGTCCCGCGGTACTCGATGCCGTCGTACATCCGGCCGAGCACGCGGGCGGTGTCCTTCACCGACTCCTTGTGGCCGAGCTGGGAGCCGGCCGGGTCCAGGTAGGTCGTGGACGCGCCCTGGTCGGCCGCGGCGACCTCGAAGGCACAGCGGGTGCGGGTGGAGGTCTTGGCGAAGATCAGGGCGATGTTCCGGCCGGCGAGCCGCCGGACCTCGGTGCCCGCCTTCTTGGCCGCCTTCAGCTCGGCGGCCAGGTCCACCAGCCCGCGGAACTCCTCGGGGGCGAAGTCCAGCTCCTTGAGGAAGTGGCGGCCCGTGAGGTCGATGGCCATGGGGGCTCCTAGGTCGGGGTCGGCCGGGTGCCGAACATGAGTGCGCCGAGACCATGGAAGTCTATACGAACAGGCGCATCCTTATACAGCCGGGCCCGGCCACGGATCGCCCCGTCAGACCGGGTCCCGCTCGATGGGGCAGCTCATGCAGCGCGGACCGCCGCGGCCGCGCCCCAGTTCGCTCCCGGGGATCTCTATGACCTCGATGCCGCGCTTGCGCAGGAAGGTGTTGGTGGTGACGTTGCGCTCGTACGCCAGCACGACGCCCGGCTCCAGCGCGAGCACGTTGCACCCGTCGTCCCACTGCTCGCGCTCGGCGGAATGGACGTCCTGGGTCGCGGTGAGCACGCGGATGTCGTCCAGGCCCAGGGCCGCCGCGATGGCCCGGTGCATGTGCTCCGGCGGGTGGTCGGTGACCTTCAGGTCGCGCTCCCCCGCGCCGGGCTCGATGGTGTAGGAGCGCAGCATGCCCAGGCCCGCGTACTTGGTGAAGGTGTCGCCGTCGACCATCGTCATCACGGTGTCCAGGTGCATGAAGGCACGGCGCTTGGGCATGTCGAGGGCCACGATCGTGGTGGCCGACCCGGCGTTGAACAGGCGCTGGGCCAGCATCTCCACGGCCTGCGGGGTGGTGCGCTCGCTCATGCCGATGAGGACGGCGCCGTTGCCGATCACCAGGACGTCGCCGCCCTCGATGGTGGACGGGTAGGCCGCCTGGCCCTCGGACCACACGTGGAAGGAGCCGCCCGCGAAGAGCGGGTGGTGGCGGTAGATCGCCTCGTAGTGGATCGTCTCGTGCCAGCGGGCCGGCCAGCGCATCGCGTTGATGCTGACCCCGTCGTAGACCCAGGCCGAGGTGTCCCGGGTGAAGATGTGGTTCGGTAGCGGGTTGACCAGGAAGTCGTCCAGGTCCGTCACATGGAAGCGGACCGAGGCCGGCTCCGCGAAACGGGCCAGGAACTCCCGCTTGGTCATGCCGCCGACCAGGGCCTCGGTCAGCTCGGCCGCGGACAGCTCGTCGAAGGCGGCGCGCAGGTGGTCGGTGACCACCGGGCCGTACTCCTTCTCGTCGAAGACCCGGTCCAGCACCATGCGCCGGGCCTCGGGCAGGGTCAGCGTCTCCCGCAGCAGGTCACCGAAGAGGTGCACGGCCACGCCACGGTCGCGCAGCACGTCGGCGAAGCCGTCGTGCTCGGCACGGGCCCGGCGCACCCACAGGACGTCGTCGAAGAGCAGGGCGTCCTTGTTCGACGGCGTGAGCCTTTTCAGCTCCAGGTCGGGGCGGTGGAGGATGACGCGGTGCAGCCGCCCTGCCTCGGAGTCCACATGGAATGCCATGGAGCTAGACATTCCCACTTGGCAAGGGTTTACCGCCAGGGAGGGGCGGGCACCCGGGTGCCCGCCCCTCGCCCGTCACAGCCGGGGGTCCACCGGCTCGGACTCCAGCGCCAGGACGGCGAAGACCGCCTCGTGCACGCGCCACAGCGGCTCGCCCGCGGCCAGCCGGTCCAGCGCCTCCAGGCCCAGCCCGTACTCGCGCAGCGCGAGGGAGCGCTTGTGGCCCAGGGCGCGGGAGCGGAGCCTGGCCAGCTGGTCGGGCCGGGTGTACTCGGGACCGTAGATGATCCGCAGGTACTCCCGGCCGCGGCACTTGATGCCGGGCTGGACCAGCCGGTTGCCGTCCTCGGTGCGCACCAGGGCCTGGAGCGGTTTGACGACCATGCCCTCGCCGCCGGCGGAGGTCAGCTCCAGCCACCACTGCGTACCGGCCGCCACCGACTCCTCGTCGCGGGTGTCGACCAGCAGCCGGCGGGTCTCCTGGAGCAGCCCCGTCGGGTCGTTGGCGACCATGCGGTCGATGAGCGCCAGCTGCTCGTCGTGCGCGAGCGCGGCGAGACTGCGGCCCTGGGCGGCCAGGATCTGGAACGGCGCGAGACGCACCCCGTCCAGGCCCTCGGTCGTCCAGCAGTAGCGCCGGTACGCCTCGGTGAAGGCGGCGGCGTCGGCGGACCGCCCGCGCTGCCGCTCCAGCAGGCCCGCCACGTCGGTGCCGCGCGCGGCGGCGGACTCCAGGGCGGCGATCGCACCCGGGAAGACCGCGCCGGAGGCGGCGCCCACGGCGGCGTACTGCCTGCGCAGCAGGCCGGTGGCCTTCAGCGACCAGGGCAGCAGCTCGGCGTCGAGCAGCAGCCAGTCCGTGCCCAGCTCCTCCCAGAGCCCGGCGGCGGTGACCGAGGCCCTCAGCCGGTCCAGGACCTGCTCGGTGACGGCCGGGTCGTCGAAGAACGGACGACCCGTGCGGGTGTGCAGGGCGCCCGTCACGCCGCCGGTCACCCCGAAGCGCTCGCCGGCCGTCTCCGCGTCGCGGCACACCAGCGCCACGGCGCGGGAGCCCATGTGCTTCTCCTCGCAGAGCACCTGGCCGACGCCGTCCGCGCGGTAGGCGGCGAACGCCTCGTGCGGGTGCTCCAGGTAACCCTCCCGTTGCGAGGTCGCGCACGGCGACATCGTCGGCGGCAGGTACATCAGCAGCCGGGGGTCGACCGCGAAGCGGCTCATGACCTCCAGCGCGGCGGCAGCGTTCTCCTCACGGACGGCGACCCGGCCGTGGTGCACGGTCTCCACGACACGGCGGCCGGCGACGTCGGCGAGGTCGAGCGGCCGCCCGTCCTGCCCACCCGGGGCCTCGCTGGCGAGCGGCTTGGCCGGCTCGTACCAGACCCGCTCGGCGGGGACGTCGACGATCTCGCGCTCGGGCCAGCGCAGGGCCGTCATCCGCCCGCCGAAGACGGCGCCGGTGTCGAGGCAGATCGTGTTGTTGATCCACGAGGTGCTCGGCACGGGTGTGTGGCCGTACACGACGGCGGCGCGGCCGCGGTAGTCCTCGGCCCACGGGTAGCGCACGGGCAGGCCGAACTCGTCGGTCTCGCCGGTGGTGTCGCCGTACAGGGCGTGCGAGCGGACCCGGCCGGAGGTGCGGCCGTGGTACTTCTCGGGCAGGCCGGCGTGGCAGACGACCAGCTTGCCGTCGTCGAGGACGTAGTGGCTGACGAGCCCTTCGATGAACTCCCGCACCTGCTCGCGGAAGGCGGGGTCCTTCTCGTCCTCCTGCTCCAGCTGCTCGATGGTCTCGGCGAGGCCGTGGGTGTGCTGGACCTTCTTGCCCTTCAGCCAGCGGCCCAGCTTGTTCTCGTGGTTGCCGGGCACGCACAGGGCGTCGCCTGCGGCGACCATGCCCATGACGCGGCGCAGCACGCCGGGGCTGTCGGGGCCGCGGTCGACGAGGTCCCCCACGAAGACGGCCGTGCGGCCCTCGGGGTGCACGCCGTCGACGTAGCCCAGCTTGCCGAGCAGGGTCTCCAGTTCGGAGCTGCAGCCGTGGACGTCGCCGATGATGTCGAACGGGCCGGTGAGCTCGCGCTTGTCGTTGTAGCGGCGCTCCAGCACGACCTCGGCCGCCTCGACCTCCTCGGTGCCGCGCAGGACGTGCACCTTGCGGAAGCCCTCGCGCTCCAGCTGCCGCAGGGAGCGGCGCAGCTCGCGCTGCTGGCGCTGCACGACGTGCCGGGGCAGGTGGGCGCGGTCGGGACGGGACGCGTTCCGCTCGATGCAGACCTGCTCGGGGACGTCGAGGACGATCGCGATGGGCAGCACGTCGTACTCGCGGGCGAGCCGGACGAGCTGGCGGCGGCTCTCCTGCTGCACGCTGGTGGCGTCGACGACGGTGAGCCGGCCGGCGGCCAGCCGCTTGCCCGCGATGTAGTGCAGCACGTCGAAGGCGTCACCGCTGGCGCCCTGGTCGTTCTCGTCGTCGCTGACCAGGCCGCGGCAGAAGTCCGAGGAGATCACCTCGGTGGGCTTGAAGTGGCGCCGCGCGAACGTCGACTTGCCGGAGCCGGTGGTGCCGATCAGGACCACGAGGGAGAGGTCGGTCACCGGGAGGGTGTGCTTGCCGGTCATGCGGACGTGACCTCCTTCGCGGTCATCGTGAAAACGGCCATCTGGGTGGGCGGGCCGACCTCGGGGTCGTCGGGGCCGACGGGGACGAACCGCACGCCGTAGCCGTGGCGTCCGGCGACCTGCTCCGCCCACGAGCGGAACTCCGCCCGGGTCCACTCGAAGCGGTGGTCCGCGTGCCGGGCGTGCCCGGCGGGCAGCGTCTCCCAGCGCACGTTGTACTCGACGTTCGGCGTGGTCACGAGCACGGTCGCGGGTCGTGCCGCACCGAAGACGGCGTACTCCAGGGCGGGGAGCCGGGGCAGGTCGAGGTGCTCGACTACCTCGCTGAGCACCGCGGCGTCGTAACCCTTGAGGCGGGCGTCGGTGTACGTCAGGGACCCCTGCACGAGCCGGACGCGGGAGGACTGCCGCTCGCCCATGCGGTCCAGCCGCAGTCGCCGCGCCGCCTCGCCCAGGGCCCGGGCCGACACGTCGACGCCGAGGATCTCGGTGAAGCGGACGTCCTTCAGCAGCGCGCCGACCAGCTGGCCCTGACCGCAGCCGAGGTCGAGGACCCGGCTCGCCCCGGCGTCGCGGAGCTCCGCCAGGATCGCCTCGCGGCGCTGTACCGCCAGGGGCAGCGGCTTCTCCTCGGTGTCCACCTCCTCGTCGACGGCGTTGTCCAGCTCCTCGGCCTCGCTGTCGTCGGCCTCGGCGAGCCGGGCCAGTTCCAGCCGCTCCATGGCCTGCCGGGTCAGCGACCAGCGGCGGGCGAGGTAGCGGCTGGTGATCAGCCGCTGCTCCGGGTGGACGGCGAGCCATCCGTCGCCCATGCGCAGCAGCTTGTCGACCTCGTCGGGCGACACCCAGTAGTGCTTGGCGTCGTCCAGGACCGGGAGCAGCACGTACAGGTGCCGCAGGGCCTCGGACAGCCGCAGCTCGCCCTCCAGGGCCAGCCGCACGTAGCGCGACTCGCCCCACTCGGGGAACCGCTCGTCCAGCGCGACCGGTTCGGCCTCCACGCTCCAGCCCAGCGGCTCGAACAGCCGGCGGACGAGGGCGGCGCCGCCGCGCGCGGGCACGGCGGGGATCTCGATCCGCAGCGGCAGCGGCTGCGCGGCCCGCTCGGGACGGGCGTCGCAGACGCCCCTCAGGGCGCTGGCGAACACCGTGCGGAGGGCGACCGCGAGCAGCGACGAGGCGGCGTACGGCCGGTCGTTGACGTAGTGGCCGAGAGCGGAGTCCGGGGCCCCGCCCCGGCCCTTGCCCTTGCCGCGCCGCACGAGCGCCACCGGATCGACCTCCAGCAGCAGCGCGGCCGTGCACCGTTGCTCGGACGCCATGGGGTAGAAGACGTGGGCGTCGCCGTAGGAGGTCGAGAAGACCTGGGCCTTCTCCGGATGCTTGTGCAGCAGGAAGCCGAGGTCCGTGGCGGGCATGCCGCCGCTGCCGGTGGTCGTTATCGTCAGGAACACCGCCTGAGTATCGCCTGCTCGTCCCCGCTCCGAACAGCGGTTTTCCCCGGCTGTTGGGTGAGCGTGGAGGCGAGGGCGGATATCTGCGCGGGCCCGACCCGGCAGCATCCCCCGATGAGCCGGGCACCGGCCCGCTGCCAGGCGGACGCCAGTGCCGGGTCGAAGACCGAGCCGCCGCGCCAGCCGCGGGCCCGTTCGTCCCAGCTCTCGCCGCTGTTGGGGTAGACGACCACGGGCCGGTCCACGGTCGCCGCCGCCGTCTCCACCGCCAGGGCGGCGTCCGCCGGGTCGCAGCAGTTGACGCCGACGGCGATCACCGCGTCCGCATCCGCCGCGATCCGGAACGCCTCCTCCAGCGGCTGGCCCGCCCGGGTCGTCCCGCCGGCGACGGTGTAGCTCAGCCAGACCGGGACCCCGAGGTCTGCGACGATCCTCAGCAGCGCCTCCGCCTCGTCGGTGTCGGGCACGGTCTCCAGCGCCAGGACGTCCGGACCGGCCTCCGCCAGCGTCTCGATCCTGGGCCGGTGGAAGCGCTCCAGTTCCGCGACGCTCAGCCGGTAGCGGCCCCGGTACTCGCTGCCGTCCGCGAGCATGGCGCCGTACGGTCCCACGGAGGCCGCCACCCACACGTCGTCGCGGTCGCGGGCGGCGGCACGGGCGAGGGCGACGCTGCGGCGCAGCAGGGTGGTCGCCTCCTGCCGTCCGATGCCGCGCGCGGCGAAGCCCTCGTAGGTCGCCTGGTAGCTGGAGGTGATGAGCACCCGCGCGCCCGCCCGCACGTAGGCGGTGTGCGCCGCCTCGATCTGCTCCGGCGCGTCGGCGAGCAGCCGGGCCGACCAGAGCGCGTCGGCCAGGTCGCAGCCCTGGTCGGCGAGCTGGTTGGACAGCCCGCCGTCGAGGACGACGGTGGACTCGGCGAGGGCCTGCGCCAAGGGCCGGTGGGGTGCGGGCATCGCGGGTGCTCCTTGCGTGGTGTGCCGGGGTCAGCCGAGCTGCGACTGGACCTCGGAGGCGATCAGTTCCAGGTGCCCGAGGTCGCTCAGGTCCAGGATCTGCAGGTAGAAGCGGGTGGCACCGAGCTCGGCGTAGCGGCCGATCTTGTCGACGACCTCGGCAGGGGACCCGGCGAGGCCGTTGGCCTTGAGCTCCTCGACCTCGCGGCCGATGGTGGCGGCCCGGCGGGCGACCTCGGCGTCGTCCTTGCCGACGCACACGACGAGGGCGTTGGAGTAGACGATCTCGTCCTTGCCCCGGCCGTGCTCCTCGGCGGCCTCCCGCACCCGGGCGAACTGCTGGGCGGTGTCCTCCAGCGAACCGAACGGCAGGTTGAACTCGTCGGCGTAGCGGGCCGCGAGCCGCGGGGTGCGCCTGGCACCGTGCCCGCCGATGAGGACGGGGAGCTTCGCCTGGGCCGGCTTGGGCAGGGCCGGCGAGTTCTCCACCGAGTAGTGCGCGCCCTTGAAGTCGAAGGTCTCGCCCATCGGGGTGCCCCACAGCCCGGTGACGATGGCGAGCTGCTCCTCCAGCCGGGCGAACTTCTCCTTCGGGAAGGGGATGCCGTACGCGGTGTGCTCGTCCGCGTACCACCCGGCGCCCAGGCCCAGCTCGACGCGGCCGCCCGACATCTGGTCCACCTGCGCGACCTGGATGGCGAGCACACCGGGCAGCCGGAACGTGGCGGCCGTCATCAGGGTGCCGAGCCGGATCCGCTTCGTTTCGCGGGCGAGGCCGGCCAGGGTGATCCACGCGTCGGTCGGCCCCGGCAGACCGTCCGCGTCGCCCATCTTGAGGTAGTGGTCCGACCGGAAGAAGGCATCAAAGCCAAGTTCCTCGGTCGCCTTGGCGACGGAGAGCAGGGTGTCGTACGAGGCCCCTTGCTGGGGCTCGGTGAAGATTCGAAGATCCATGCCTCCATCCTGCACCTCTCCGGTCCGAATCGATCGGCAACCTGTCGCGTGTGGCACCTTCCCGGACCGGAGACGACGGCAATCCGCCAACTCCGTTCGCGCTCGGGCGGCTTACCGTTCATGCGCCCTCCCGCTGCCGCGCCTCGACCGCGCGCAGGAGCACTCCCACCCGGTCCTTGGACTCGTCGGCGGCGTCCACCGCCTCGATGCACTGCCAGTACTCCGTCTCGCTCTCGGCGGTGCAGGCCACCGAGACCAGGGCCATGCCCAGCTCCGACAGCAGCTCGCGCAGTTCGCGCAAGGTCCCGGCCGGCTCGCGCACGTCGGTGAGCAGGGACGCCCGCAACGGCCCGGAGGCCACCCCCGGCGGTCCCGTGGCGCCGCACGCCCTGCCGCCCGCCTCGCAGACGGAGAAGCCGGGGGTGCGCAGCTCGGGCGCCCCGTGGAGGGCGAGGTGGCTGCCGACCGCCTCCGTCAGCGCCTGCACCTGCCAGGCCTCCGTCATCAGCTCACGCTCGGTCCCGCCGCTTCGCAGCGCCTCCCGCGTGGCCCGGATCAGCCGTACCGCGTCCATCACGACGCACCTCCGCCCCGTCTCCGCCCCGTCGATCCCGTTCCTCACTCAGAGTGACGGCTCATGACGCGAGGTGGAAGTGGCCGGTTCCCGCCTGTGGACAACCCGCTCACCCGCCCGGGCCAACGGGCGAACGCGCGGTTGACCGGAACGCCCGCACCCGCGGCGCACCGGCCGCCGCGCCTCAGTCCCCGGCCCCCGGCAGCGGGAAGCGCAGCTCGTTGCGGTCGATCTTGGCGGACAGCGCCTGGAGCACGTCGACGCCGAGCACCTCGCAGAACTGCAGCAGGTACGCGAGCACGTCCGCCACCTCGTCCCGTACCCGGTGGGCGCTGTCGGGGTCCTCCATGACCCGTGCCGCCTGCTCGGGCGTGAGCCACTGGAAGATCTCCAGGAGCTCGGACGCCTCGACGCTCAAGGCCACGGCCAGGTTCTTGGGCGTGTGGTACGGCTCCCAGCGCCGGGCGGCCGCGAAGGCGGCCAGCCTGCGCTGCAGCGCGTGCAGATCCTCGGTCACACCCGCAAGGTCTACCCCATCGCCGCCGCGTGCTGCGCCGCGGACTGCCCGGCCGGCGGGGCCCCGGCGTCCGGCGCGTCCGGACCCGTCCCCTGGGCCGGCACCCGTTCCGGGCCGGCCGCGGCGCTCCCGAGGCGCAGCAGGGTGACCCCGTCCGCCCCCTCGGCCACCGAGGGGTCGTGCACCGTGCCGAGCAGCCTGATGTGGCCGCGCTCGGCGACCAGGGCGGCCAGCGCCAGCAACTGCCGCGTCTGCGCCCGGTCGAGACCGGCGTCCAGTCCGTCCGCCAGGACCGTGAGCACCTGCACCGCGTCCGGCACCTCGCCGCTGGTGTCCACCTCCAGCACGCCCGGCCCGGTGAGCAGCACCAGCGCCAGCGCGAGGAAGCGCAGCTCCCCGTCGCCGAGCCGGTCCACCGGCACCAGCCCCAGCGGTCCCCGGTCGACGGCCGCCAGTACGGACTCCGCGTACGCCCCCGTCCCCGGCTCCCCCGCGGGGATCACCGTCAGTCCTTCGACGGGCGGGCTGCACACCGCCCGCAGGGCGCCGACCAGCGCCGCGTGCCGCGTACGGCACTCGCCCTGGGTGCGGCGCAGCACCGCCGAGAGGTTGTCGCAGCCGCCGCGGAGCAGGCCGTCCGCCACGCGCGCGGGTTCCCGCATCGTGTGCGGCCGGGGGTCGACGGGGAACGCCCCGCGCAGCGCGAGCACCGTCTGCTCGGCGGCGGCGAGCACCAGCCGCTGCCCCTCGGTCGTCCCCGCGACGCGCAGCGGCAGCAGGGAGGTGGCCAGCCGGTCGTCGGGCAGCGGGGCCCGGGTCACCGGGACCAACCCCGCCGTGTGCCAGGCCGCCTGGACCGTGCGCCGTCCCGGGTCGCGCAGCGCGGTGGCGAGCAGGGTCTCCCCGGCGCCGGTCAACCGCTCGCCGACGATGCGCAGTTCGGGTTCGGTCTGCACGGCGACGTCGAGCGCGACGGGGCCGACCGCGCCGTCCACCGTGCACCCGATGCGGAATCCGCGCCGCCCCTCCGCGTCCGGCCGGGCCGCATGGGGCACGCAGGCCGCCACTCCCCCGCGCACGCCGTCGAACGCCGTCGCCAGTTCCTCGCCCGCGGCGAGCCGGCCGAGCAGGCCGAGCCCCTCCAGGACGCTGGACTTGCCGGTCCCGCTCGCCCCGCCCAGCAGGGTGAGCGGTCCGAGCGGGAAGCTCGCGCCGCGATGCGACTTGAACGCGGAGAGCCGCAGTTCGGTGACGACCGGGCGGTCACGCTTCGTGCTCATGGACGCGAACGTAGCGGCGGTGCCCGGTGCCGAACCGTTCCGCCGGGCCGGTGGTCCTCCGAAAGTGGGTAAGCCCGGCGAGGCGACGGCTAATGTGGCGGGGTGACCGGATACGTGGCGCTCCTGCGCGGGATCAACGTCGGGGCGACGACCAGGCTCCCGATGCAGGACCTGCGACAGCTGCTGGAGGAGATCGGCGGCACCTGCGTGCGCACCCATCTGCAGAGCGGCAACGCCCTGTTCGAGCACGAACGCGCCGACCCGGCGAAGCTGGCGGACACACTGGAGGCGGCCATCGCCGCCGCGTTCGACGGGCGGAAGGTGCCGTGCGTCGTCCGTGAGGCGACCGCGCTCGCCGGGGTCGTCGAGCGCAACCCGTTCGACATGACGGGCGTCGATCCCGCGCGCTTCCTGGTCACCTTCCTGTCCGGGCCGGTCGATCCGGACCGGATCGCCGGTCTCGACCCGGCCGACTTCGCGCCCGACGACTTCCGCCCCGGCGAGCGCGAGATCTACGTGCACTGCCCGGGCGGGGTGCAGAAGACCCGGCTCTCCCACGCGCTGTGGGAGAAGCGTCTGGGCCTGACAGCCACGGCCCGCAACTGGAACACCGTGACCCGCCTGGCGGCGATGGCCGCGGAGTGACGGGGCACAGCCGGCGCGCGCCCCCTCACCCCCTCCCGCTCAGCCCAGGCCCCAGCCCGTCCCGAGCCGGTATGCCGCGCAGAGGTTGACGTCGAGCATGTAGGCGGCCGCCGTGCCGCACTGGGCGGCCCCGCTGCCCGGGTCGACGGGCTGGCCGTGGCCCATGCCCGTGATGCTGTACGTCTCGACGACGGCGGCGCCGGAGGCGTCCTTGTACGTGCGGTGCGGGAAGCCCGCCACGGTGTCGGAGACGTCGGCGGTCTGGTCGGCGCCGTGGACGTCCGTCCACTGCCGTACGAGGTCGTCCATGTTGACGGGCTTGACCGTGTAGTCGGCGGTGCCCTGGAAGACGGTCAGCCGCGGCCACGGGCCCACGTGCCCGGGGAAGGCGGCGCGGACCCGGGCGCCCCACTGCGCGGGGGTCTGCGTCGCGCCGACGTACATGCACACGTACGGCGAACCCGCCGCCTGCGCGCAGCCGTACGGCAGCCCGGCGACCACGCCGCCCGCGGCGTACACGTCGGGGTAGGCCGCCATCATCACCGCGGTCATCGCGCCGCCCGCGGAGAGCCCGGTGACGTACACCCGGGAGGGATCCGCGCCGGTGTCCGCGATCTGACGGTCGGTCATCTGCCGGATGGAGGCGGCCTCACCCTGGCCGCGCGCGATGTCCCCGGTCTGGAACCAGTTGAAGCACTGGCTGAGGTTGTTGGCCGAGGTCTGCCCGGGCAGCACCACGGAGAAGCCCCAGCGGTCCGCCAGAGCGGTCCAGCCGCTCTGGGCGCCGTACCCCTGGGCGTTCTGGGTGCAGCCGTGGAGGGCGACGACGACCGGCCGGCCCTGCGGCAGCCCGGCGGGGACGTAGCGGTACATCCGCAGCGCGCCCGGGTTGCTGCCGAAGCCCGTCACCTCCTCGATCGCGCCGGCGGCGTGGGCGGGACGGACGGGGACGAGCGCGGCAAGGAGCGCCACGACGGCGAGCAGGGCGGCACGCGGGCGGCCCCGGTGGAGTGCGGCTCTGAATAAGGTCATGCGCCGGACGGTAAGAGCGGTGCGACGCCCGCGACATGGCCCGGGGCACCACATCGCGGGCGCCGCGCGTGGTGCCCCGGACCGCTCAGTCCCTCCGGTGCCCGGGCAGCGCCGGGGGCTCGCCGCGGACCTCCCGCCAGTGGTCGAAGACGTACTCCAGGACGCCCTCACCGCTGGTCAGGGCGGGTAGTCGGCGTTCCAGGGCGGGCACCTGCGCCGCGGGGACGTCGCCCTCGACGACGTAGGACGCACCTTGCGGCGCCGAGGTGCGCGGCACCGCGCCCAGCCGGGCGAGGACGGGCAGCACCCGGGCGTAGGCCTGCTCGGGGAGGTCGAGGGTGAAGCGGTGGACCGGCTCGCAGACGACCGTGCCCGCCTGTTCCAGCGCGCGCATCAGCACCACCGGGGTGAGGCCCCGGAAGTCGCCCGCGGTGCTCGACATGCTCTTGTCGAACACCGCGTGCGCGTGGCTCTGCCGCGGGGCGTAACCCGAGTGCGTCATGGTGACCTTGCAGTCGACGACCCGCCAGCCGTACAGGCCGTGCCGCAGCGTCTCGGTGACGGTCTCCTCGACGGCCCGGATGAAGGCGTAGGGCATGGAGCCGAGTTCGACCTCCAGACCGAACGCCACCCCGCTGCCCCTCGGTGCCGGGTCGACGCGCAGTCCCACGGTCGCCAGGAAGGGGTTGGAGCCGGTGTGGATGACCTCGGCGGCCGCACCCGTGCCCACCGGCCGCTCGATGTGGATCGTCGTGGTCTCCTCGAAGGTCACCTCGACGCCGAAGTCGTCGGCCAGCGTCGCCTGCACGACCTCCTTCTGCACCTCCCCGTAGAGGGAGACGGCGATCTCCTGCCGCACGTCGTCCATCCGCAGGTCGATCAGCGGGTCCTGTTCGGCGAGCCGGGTGAGCGCCACGTGCAGCGCGCCCGCGTCCGCCGGCCGCCGGGGCACGACGACCGTCTCCAGCGTGGGCGGCGCGAAGTGCCGGTCCGCGGCGGGGGCCGTACGGTGCGGCTCGCCGATCGCGTCGCCGACGCGGATCCCGCCGAGCCCCCAGAGCCTGCCGATCTGCCCCGCGCAGACCGCCTCCCCGGGTGTGTCCACGCCGCGCTCGAACACGCTGACCGCGGTGACCTTGCCCTCCTTCCCGGCGCCGTGCGGCAGGCGGTCCCGTACGCGGACGGTCCCCGAGAACATCCGTACCTGGGCGATCTTCTCCCCCGAGGGGCCTCGTTCGATCTTGAAGACGGTGCCGGAGACCGGGCCGTCCGCGCTTCCCGCGGCGACGGGGAGCAGTTCCGCGATCCCCCGGACCAGGGCGTCCACCCCGGCGCCGGTGACGGCGGAACCGAAGTACACCGGATGGACCAGCGCCCCGCGCGTCTGGGCGGCGAGGGCCGCCCGCAGCCTCGGGTAGGACGGCGCCGTCCCGTCCGCGACGTAGGCGGCCAGGAGCTCCTCGTCCCGCACGGACAGGACGTCCAGCAGCCGGGTGGTGAACCCGGTGTCGTCCGGACCGTACGGCGTGGAGCGCGCGTCCCGGGTGCCGAGGCCCTCGACGCGGCCCATGGCCACGCAGGCCGGGCTGAGCCGCTCCGCGAGGGCGCGCAGCACTTCGGCGTCCCGGGCGCCGGAACGGTCCGTCTTGTTGACGAAGAGCAGGGTGGGGATGCGCAGCCGGCGCAGCGTCCGCATCAGCACGCGGGTCTGCGCCTGTACGCCCTCCACCGCCGACACCACGAGCACGGCGCCGTCGAGGACGCCGAGCGCCCGTTCCACCTCCGCGATGAAGTCCGGGTGGCCGGGGGTGTCGATGAGGTTGACGGTGACGTCGTCGCCGATCGCGAACGAGGCGACGGCGGACCTGATGGTGATGCCCCGTGCCCGTTCCAGGGCCAGGGTGTCGGTCTGGGTGCTGCCGTCGTCGACGCTGCCGAGCGTGTCGATGACGCCGGCGGTGTGCAGCAGCCGCTCGGTCAGGCTGGTCTTCCCGGCGTCAACATGCGCCAGGATCCCGAGGTTGAGCACGTGCATGGAATGCCATGTCCTCCGAATGGGCGATGAATTCGGGCTGGGTGGACATGTGCAGTCCCCGCATGATCACGACTCCCCGGTGGATGGCCTGTGGTCCTGGCAGTGCAGCAGAGGCCGCCGGCCGGGGGCAACCGGATTACCCCCTGCCGCCGGCCGGCCGGCGGCGCCCGGGCGGCTCAGGGGACGAGGACCATGCGGAAGCGCGCGGCGCCGGACATCATGCGGGCGAACGCCTCGTTGACCTCCTCCAGCGGCACCGTCTCGGTCATCGGGCGGATCCCGGCGAGCGCGCTGAAGTTCATCGTGTGCTCGACGTCGCGCGAGGTGCCGGACGGGTGGCCGACGACCGAACGGGACGACAGGATCAGCTGGGCCGGGGTGATCGGCAGCGGCTCGGAGTCGATCCCGATGACGATCAGCTCGCCGCGCGGCAGGAGACCCTCGACACCGGCCGCCATGGCCTGGGAGTTGGAGGCCGTGGCGAGCACCGCGGTGGCCCCGCCGAGGGCCTGGAGTTCCTTGGCCGGGTCGCCGGCGGAACTGTCGATGTAGTGGTGGGCCCCCAGTTCCATGGCCAGGGCCCGCTTGTCCTCGCCTCGCGCGACGGCGACCGTCTCGAAGCCGAACCTGGCGGCGTACTGCACCGCGAGGTGGCCGAGGCCGCCGATGCCGATCACCGCGACGAGGTCGCCGGGCCGGGCGGAGCTCTTCTTGAAGGCGTTGTAGGTGGTGACGCCGGCGCAGCCGAGGGGGGCGGCGTCGACCGCGGTCAGCCCGTCGGGGATCCGGGCCAGCGCGTTGACCGGCGCGACCATGTGCGTGGCGTAGCCGCCCTCGTACGCCCAGCCGGGCACCTGCAGGTTCCGGCAGTCGATGAAGTCGCCCTCGCGGCAGGGCGGGCAGTGCCCGCAGTGCCCGCCGAACCAGCCGACCTCCACGCGGTCGCCGACCGTCCAGTGCCGCACGCCCTCACCGAGGGCGTCGATGCGCCCGGCGACCTCGTGGCCGGCGACCAGGGGGAAGGTGATGTGGGGGAAGGCGTTGTGCACGAAGCCGGCGTCACTGTGGCAGACGCCCGACGCCTCGACGGCGATCCGGACGTGGCCGGGGCCGGGCTCCGGCAGCGCGCGCTCGACGATTTCGAATGGTCCGCCCGGTTCTGCGACCTGGGCCACCCGCATGGAGTTCATGGCCGTCCGGTGTGTGAGGGGTTGCGGCGCGTGGCGCCCTTCCCACCCATCGTGACCCCGGGGGCGTGATTTCTCGCGCCGAGCACCGGTCGCCGGGCCGCCAGGCGGGGAGCGTAGGCTGCGCCCAGCCGACCGAGGGATCACCGTGAAACCACCCGCCGACCTGCTCGACCTCCTGCACCGCCCGAGCCTGTGCTTCCTGGCGACCACCATGCCGGACGGCTCGCCGCAGCTGACCCAGACGTGGGTCGACACGGACGGCGAGCACGTGCTCGTCAACAGCGTCCAGAGCCATGTGAAGACGCGGAACATCGCGCGGGACCCGCGGGTGGCCGTCGCCGTCTCCGATCCGGACGACCCGTCCCGCTACTTCCAGGTCCGCGGGCGCGTGCGCGAGGTGACCACGGAGGGCGCGGCCGACCACATCGAGAAGCTCTCGCACCGGTACACCGGCGGCCCCTACCCCTGGTACGGCGGCCGTGACCAGGTGCGCGTGATCGTCGTGATCGAGGCCGAGAGCATCAGCGGCACGGCGTGACCGCGCGGGTCCGCGACCGCGGCAGGCGGCCGCGGACCCCGGCCCGTTCAGCCCGTGGCGCCGGGCACGCGCTCGATGACCGCGGCCAGGTCCGTCCCGGCCGGGAGGGTGCCGAAGGCCAGGCCCCGGTCGCCGGCCAGGCGGGAGGCGCAGAAGGCGTCCGCGACCGGTGCCGGCGCGTACCGGACGAGCAGCGAACCCTGCAGCACCAGCGCCAGGCGCTCGACCAGACGGCGGGCCCGCAGCGGCGCGTCCTCGGTGGGCACCAGCTCGCCGCGCACCTGGCGCCACGCCTCGTCGAGACGGGCGTCGCCGCCCGAGGCAGCCTCGACCTCGGCGCGGAAGGCCTCGAGGGAGTCCGGCTCACGGGTCAGGGCCCGCAGCACGTCGAGGGCGTTGACGTTGCCCGAGCCCTCCCAGATGCCGTTCAGCGGGGCCTCGCGGTAGAGCCGGGGCATGCCGGACGCCTCGTCGTAGCCGTTGCCGCCCAGGCACTCCAGGGCCTCCGCGACCGCCGCGGGCTGCCGCTTGCACACCCAGTACTTGCCGACCGCGGTGGCCAGCCGCAGGAAGGCCCGCTCCTGCGCGTCCCCGCGGCGGGCCCGGTCGACCGCTCCGGCGAGGCGCAGCGCGAGGGTGGTGGCGGCCTCGGACTCCAGGCCCAGGTCGGCGATGACGTTGCGCATCAGGGGCTGGTCGACCAGCCGGGCTCCGAACACCGAGCGGTGGCGGACGTGGTGGGCGGCCTGGGCGAGCGCGGCACGGGTGCCGGAGGCGGAGCCGAGGATGCAGTCCAGCCGCGTCATGGTGACCATCTCGATGATGGTCCGTACGCCCTGGCCCTCGGGACCGACCAGCCAGGCCACGGTGTCGTCGAACTCGGGCTCGCTGCTGGCGTTGCTGCGGTTGCCGAGCTTGTCCTTCAGCCGCTGGATGCGGAAGGTGTTGCGGCTGCCGTCCGGCAGCACCCTGGGCACCAGGAAGCAGGACAGGCCCGCGGGGGCCTGGGCCAGCACGAGGAACAGGTCGTTCATGGGCGCGCTGGTGAACCACTTGTGCCCGCGCAGCCGCCAGGTGCCGTCTGGCTGCTCGACGGCGGTGGTGGTGTTGGCCCGCACGTCGGTGCCGCCCTGCTTCTCGGTCATCCCCATGCCCGCCAGGAGCCCGCGCTTGCCGGCGGGGGCGCGCAGTCCGGGGTCGTAGACGCGGCTGGTGAGCAGCGGCTCGTACGCCGCCGCCAGGGCCGGCGCGGCACGCAGCGCGGGGACGACGGCGTAGGTCATGGACACCGGGCAGCCGTGGCCGGCCTCGGCGGTGCTCCACACCATGAAGCCGGCCGCGCGGGCCACGTGCGCGCCGGGCCGGTCGTCGGCCCAGGGCGCGCCGGCCAGGCCCTCGGCGAGGGCGACCTCCATGAGCGCGTGGTAGGAGGGGTGGAAGTCCACCTCGTCGACACGGTTGCCGTACCGGTCGTGGGTGCGCAGCACCGGCTCGTACCGGTTGGCCTCCTCGGCCCAGCGCTGCACCTGCTCCGATCCGGCGAGCCGGCCCAGCCGGTGCAGGTCGTCGAGGTGCCACCCGGCTCCCTCGCGGCGCACGCCCTCCAGCAGCACGACGTCGTCGGCGACGTCGTGGCCGACCAGCGGCGGGGCCTGGTTGGTCACCTCGTGCGTGCGCGCGGTGGGGTTGCTGCGCGGCGCGGCATCTGCGATCGCGGTCATGGCAGTCGGCCCTTCGTGGTCGTGGGGAGTCAGACGGCGGGCGCGGCGCCCGCGCAGCGCAGGGACATCGCCACCAGTTCGGTGACGAGGTGGTCGGCGGCGGCGCCCTCGGCGGGGGCCGACAGCGGGTCCACCAGGACCTCGCCGATGGCCCCGGTCAGCGCCGCCGCGGTGACCTCGGGGTCCTGGGCGGGGAGGAGCCCGGCGGCCATCCCCTCGCGGATCACCTCGGCGAAGACGGCGCGGTAGCGGCGCCGGAAGTCCAGCCGCTCCGCGCCCACGGCCGGTTCCGCGGGGGCCGCGAGCAGGGCGTGGGCCAGTCCCCGGTTCTCCATGGCGCGGCGGGCGAAGACGGTGACCCCCAGGGTCAGCCGCTGCACCGGGTCGCCGGCGCCGTCGCGGAGCACCCCGCCGAGCACCTCGACCTCGCGGCCCGAGGCCCGGCGGAAGACCTCGACCGCGAGCGCGCCCTTGGACGCGAAGTGCTGGTACACCGTGCCCACCGACATGCCGGCCGCGGCCGCCACCGCGGTGACGGAGGCGTTCGCCCAGCCCACGTCGGCGACGACGGCCGTGGCCCGCGCCACCAGGTGCTCCCTGGCGGCGGTCAGGCGGTCCTGCACCGCGGGGGTCTTCCGGTAGGCCATGGCAACAAGTGAAGCACCGTTCAGAGCTTCGAGCCACCCCTCCGCCGGCAGCGCCGCCCGCGGAGCCGGCGGCTCGCGCCGCAGCTCAGGGCAGCCCCGCGACGGGGCCCGCAACTGCGGCCGCACATCGGCGGGTTGCTGTTCGATCCGCCCGTTCCGCCCGCTCCGGGGCCGCTCCGCTCGCCACGTGGTGTGCCGCCGGGAAGACGCGCAATGGATCCCTGCGAAGTAAACCCAAAGATCAGGCCATGTTTTCGGGCTTTCCGGCCAGGATTTGCGAGTCGATGGGCGCCCCATGGGCGTCACGAATTCCGATCATGCTCGCCCCGCACTTCAAGCACCGGTTGTTCTCGGCCACACTTCCTCCATCAGCGCCCGGGCCGGCGCCGCGGCGCGCACCGGCGCCTTGAGGCGGTCGCACCGGGCATTGGACACACCGTCACACTTCGGCAAGATCAAGTAGCGCACCACAGCGGGGAGTTGCCGCCTGAGCGCACGATGGCGCGAAGGCATCCATAGGCGGTCATCGCTCGATGGATCCGGCCTCAAAGCTTGAGCACAAATTACACACATTCACTCTTCATACCGGCGCCGATGGTCTAGATTGACCTTGCTTCAGCCGTTCGGGCACGAGGCGACCATTAATGATCTACAGGTTCGGCGCAACGGAAAG
The DNA here is from genome assembly GCF_040613835.1 of Streptomyces sp. NPDC006207. Taxonomy (NCBI): domain Bacteria; kingdom Bacillati; phylum Actinomycetota; class Actinomycetes; order Kitasatosporales; family Streptomycetaceae; genus Streptomyces; species Streptomyces sp. NPDC006207. The sequence continues at coordinate 99,948 of NZ_JBEXSX010000019.1, forward strand.
CCGGCAGTCGCATACCCGGCGCCAGACGTGGGGGTGATCGGTTCTTGGAGCCCGAGAAGGGGCCTTGGGTGCGGGGAGCCCTGAGGTTTCGACGGGTCCGGCACACCTCGACAGTCCGGCGGAACCGGTAAGTCCGCTTCCGGCAGGGCGGGTTGTTCAAGTGACTCCGAAATAACCGGGAGTTCATGCACGGGAGGCGGGGGCCTCCCGAGGGGGAGGAACGGTGCGGGAGGCGGGGGCCTCCCGGGGGAGGGACCGTGTTGGGCGAACACGTCGAACCACTGGGGACCTGGGGGGTTCTGTGCGGCATGGGGGACTAGTCAGCCCGTTTCCGTCGGCACGCGAGCATCTGGGGAACGGCGCGATCAGCCGGCCCGCAATCGAATGGGAGCAGCGGTACCGCCGTGCCGTGATCACCAGCGACACGGTGGCCACCGCCTTCGTGGTGGCCGCGATCGGCAGTTTCTTCGGGGTCCGGGACGCGGCCAACTGGCACGAGAAGTGGGGGATCCTCGCCTTCGGCACCGAGTTGCTGGTGCTGGGGACGCTTGCGGTGAGCCGCTCGTGGGCTCCGGCCGTGCTCGGCCAGGGCGCCGAGGAGTTCCGCCGGCTCGGACGCTCACTGTGCACGGCGGCCGTCGTGCTGGCGCTCGGCGGGGTCGCCGTCACCTCGCGCAACATCAAGCTCTGGATCTTCGTCGCGATCCCGGCGATCGCACTCGTCACCATGACCGAGCGGTACCTGCTGCGCCTGTGGCTGCACAAGCAGCGGAAGGAAGGGCGGTGCCTGCGGCCGGTGCTCGCTGCCGGGAGCCCGGCCACCGTGCGCGACCTGATCACCCGGATCCGCAAGTTCCCGCACCTCGGCTGGCAGGTGGAGGCCGTGTGCACGACGGACGCTCCCGGGCTCGACGGTGACCACGTGGACGGGGTGCCGGTCGTCGGCCGGCTGACCGACGTCGCGGGCCACGTCCGCCGCAACGGCTACCGTGTCGTCGCGGTCACACCGGACCCGCACTGGTCGCCGGACCGGCTGCAGCGGCTTGCCTGGAACCTCGAGGGCAGCGACGCCGAGATGGTCGTGGCCCCCGTGCTGATGGAGGTGGCCGGCCCGCGGCTGCACGTCGACGCGGTGCTGGGGATACCGCTGCTGCGGCTCAGCATGCCGACCTTCACCGGGGGCCGCCGCGCGGTCAAGGAGGTCGTCGACCGGCTGGGGGCGGCGGTCCTGCTGGTGCTGTTCGCGCCGCTGATGGTGTTCGTCGGGCTGCTCGTGCTGGCGGACAGTCCGGGTGGGGCGTTCTACCGCCAGCGCAGGGTCGGCAAGGACGGACGCGAGTTCACCATCTTCAAGTTCCGCACCATGGTCTCCGGGGCCGACAGGGCACGTGCCGAGCTGGCCGACCGCAACGAGGGCGCCGGCCTGCTGTTCAAGCTCCGCCGGGATCCGCGGGTGACCCGGGTGGGAGCGGTGCTGCGCCGGTACTCGATCGACGAGCTCCCACAGCTCTTCAACGTGCTCACCGGCTCGATGTCGCTCGTCGGTCCGCGGCCTCCGTTGCCGGAGGAGTCCGCCGCGTACGGCCCGGACATCCGGCGGCGGCTGCTGGTCAAGCCCGGGCTCACCGGCCTGTGGCAGATCAGCGGACGCAGCGACCTGCCGTGGGACGAGGCGGTCCGGCTGGACCTGCGGTACGTGGAGGACTGGTCGCTCGCCCTGGACACGGTGATCTTGTGGAAGACGCTCCGTGCGGTGCTCCACGGGCAGGGGGCCTACTGATGCGCGGAGGTCGCCGTCGGGCCGGCGCGAGGATCGCAGGCCGGGAGAGCCTGCCTGGGGGGAGGAACGGGTCATGAGGGTCAGCGTTTTCGGGCTCGGCTACGTGGGCTGCGTGTCGGCCGCGTGCCTGGCCAGCATGGGTCACGAGGTCATCGGGGTGGACGTGAACCCGGTGAAGGTCGACCTGGTCAACGACGGCAAGGCCCCGGTGGTCGAGGAGCGGATCGGCGAGCTCACCGCCGAGGTCGTGCGGACCGGAGCGCTGCGCGCCACCGGCGACGTCCGCGAGGCGATCATGGACAGCGAGGTGTCACTGATCTGCGTGGGCACACCGTCGGAACCCAACGGCAGCCTGTGCACCACGTACTTGGAGCGGGTCACCGAGCAGATCGGCGCCGCGCTGGCCGAGCGGGGCGGACGGCACACCGTCGTGTTCCGCAGCACCATGCTCCCGGGCACCTGCCTGAACCTGCTGGTGCCGATCCTGGAGAAGTACGTCGGCGGCACCGCCGGGGTGGACATCGGGGTCGCGGTCAACCCGGAGTTCCTGCGCGAGGGCACGAGCGTGCGGGACTTCTTCGACCCGCCCAAGACCGTCATCGGCGAGCTCGACCCGGCGAGCGGCGACGTGGTGGCGGCACTATACGACGGCTTGCCGGGCGAGGTGTTCCGGGTGCCGGTCCCGACGGCCGAGGCGATCAAATACGCGGACAACGCGTTCCACGGCCTCAAGATCGGCTTCGCGAACGAGCTGGGTGCGGTGTGCCAGGCGCTCGGGGTGGACTCGCACCAGGTGATGGACGTGTTCCTGGCCGACCGCAAGCTGAACATCAGCCCCGCCTACCTGCGGCCCGGCTTCGCCTTCGGCGGCTCCTGCCTGCCCAAGGACCTGCGCAGCCTGGTCCACGCCGCGCAGCGGGCCGACGTCTCGGTACCGATCCTCGCCAACGTGCTGACCTCCAACTCCGAACATCTGCAGCGCGCGGTGGAGCTGGTCGAGCGCACCGGCAAGCGCCGGGTGGGCCTGTTCGGGTTGTCCTTCAAACCCGGCACCGACGACCTCCGCGAGAGCCCGCTCGTCGAGCTGGCGGAGAGGCTCTTCGGCAAGGGGTACGACCTGCGCATCCACGACGCCAACGTGAGCCTCTCCCGGCTGATGGGCGCGAACCGCGAGTACATCGAGACCCGGCTGCCGCACCTGGCGCAGCTGCTCGGGGACTCCGTCGGCGAGGTGCTCGAGCACGCCGAGGTGGTCCTGGTCGGGACCAAGGACCCTGCCGTGCTGTCGGCGCTGCCCCATGGCGACGGCCCGGTGATCGTCGACCTCATCCGCCTCCCCGACGCCGAGGCGCGCCGGGCCGAACCGGGGTACATAGGCCTTGCTTGGTGACACGACCAGCGGCGACCGGCCGGACCGGCGCGCGCTGATCCTGGTGGAGAACCTGTCGGTGCCGTTCGACCGGCGGGTGTGGCAGGAGTGCACGACGCTGCGCGACGCGGGCTGGGAGGTGCACGTCATCTGTCCCCGCGGGAGCAAGCGGGACACGGAGCCGGAGGCGGAGATCGACGGGGTGCGGATCCACCGCTACCCGTTGCGCGCGGCCACCGGAGGGCCGGCCGGCTACCTCAGCGAGTACGGATCGGCGTTGTGGCATACGTTCCGCCTGGCCCGCAAGGTCGGCCCGGTCGACGTGGTCCACGCCTGCAACCCGCCCGACCTGCTGTTCCTGCCGGCACTGTGGCTGAAGCGGCGCGGCGCGCGGTTCGTCTTCGACCAGCACGACCTGGTACCCGAGCTGTACCTGTCCCGGTTCGACCGCGGGAAGGACCTCCTCTACCGCGCGGTGTGCGCGCTGGAACGGCGGACCTACCGGGCCGCGGACGTCGTGCTCGCCACGAACGAGAGCTACCGGGACGTCGCGCTGCGCCGTGGCGGCAAGCGGCCGGAGGACGTCTTCGTGGTGCGCAGCGCGCCCGACGTCGACCGTTTCCACCCGGTACCGCCGGAGCCGGAGCTGAAGCGCGGCAAGCCTCATCTGCTGTGCTACCTCGGTGTCATGGGCCCGCAGGACGGCGTCGACTACGCCTTGCGGGCCCTGGCGAAGCTGCGCGACGAGCTCGGGCGGAGCGACTGGCACGCGGTGTTCGTCGGCGCCGGGGACGCCTTCGACGCGATGGTGGAGCTGTCCCGGCGGCTCGGGCTCTCGGACCAGGTGCAGTTCACCGGGCGCATTCCGGACGCCGACCTGGTGCGCTACCTGTCGACCGCGGACGTGTGCCTCTCCCCCGACCCGCGCAATCCGCTCAACGACGTGTCGACCATGAACAAGGTCCTGGAGTACATGGTGATGGGGCGGCCGATCGTCTCGTTCGACCTCCGGGAGGCACGGGTCTCGGCCGGTGACGCGGCCGTCTACGCGCCCGCCAACGACGAGGCCGCATTCGCGGGGCTCATCGCACAGCTGCTGGACGATCCGGAGGAGCGGGCCCGGATGGGCAAGATCGGCCAGGAGCGGATCACCGGGCAGCTCTCCTGGCGCACCTCGCAGCGGTCGCTCCTCGCCGCCTACGCCGCCGCCTGTCGTGACCGGGCTCCGGCGTCGGCGGGCGAACCGGTTCCGACAGAGAAAAGGCCGCCCCGTTGAGCGATGACACGATACGCCTGGCCATGATCGGGCGGATGATCCGTCGGCGCTGGCGGCTGCTCGCCGCCCTCGCCGTGGTGGGCGGGCTCGTCGGCTACGGCGCCTCCTCGCTGTTCCCACCGCGGTACACGACGTCGGCATCGGTACTGCTGCCGGGGGCGTGGGAGGAGCGCGAGCTGCTGACCCAGTCGGAGATCGCGACCAGTTCGGTGGTGCTCGACCGGTCGGCCGCCACGCTCGACTGGGCCGGGGTCGGCGGCGCCGAACTGCGAGACCGGGTGAGCGCCAAGGCCACCGACGGGAACATCATCAAGATCTCGGGCACGGCCGAGACCCCGGAGCGCGCTCAGCGGCTCTCCGACGAGGTGGCCCAGCAGTACGTCACCTTCGCCGCACGGGTCGTGGGCGACACCACCGATCCCGAGGGGTCGGCGAATCCCGAGGCGCTGCGGGAGCTGATGGAGCAGACCAGCCGCCGCATCACCGACCTGGCCAAGGCGGCCGATCCGGGCCGGACCGTGGAGAGCGTGCAGGCCCGCACCGAGCTCGAGAAGCTGCGCACGACGCTGGAGCAGGCCATGGACAAGCTGGACCAGACCGATCCGGCGACCAACAAGGCCAACATGGTCGTCATGGGGGCGGCGGCCCGGCCGATCGGCGAGGCACCACCGACCAGGACGCAGTTCATCGTCACCGGGGCGCTGCTGTTCCTCCTGTTCGCGGTCATCGGTCATCTCGTCGCCGCACGGATGAGTCGCCGACCGCGCACCGAGCCCGAGATCGCCGCGGCGCTGGGCTCGGCGCTGCTGGGTACCGTCGACGTACCTGATGGACGGCGCGCGCACCGGCCGGAAGGCCGTGGCGCGCGGACCCTGATCCGCCGGCTGCTGGGTGTCGACACCCGGTGGGACGTGCCGGCCCTGCACGCGTCCGGTGACGAGGCCAGCAGGAAGATCCGCTACGGCCGGGTGTGCGCTCGTCTCCGGGACCAACTGCCGGCCCCCCGGCGGCTGCTGGTGGTCGTCCCGGACGGTGACGGGACCGCCCGCCGAGCCGCCGACCAACTCGTCGCCGAGGCCGGGAGCGATCCGCTGCTGCGGGTGGTGGGGGTTTCGGTGTCCCGGCCGTTGGTGCCGGACCGCGACACCGAGTCCGGTGTCCTGGTCGTGCTCAGCGCGGGCAGTTGGACGGCAGGGGAGCTCGCCGGCATCGGCGAGGCATGCGCGGACGCCCGCCATCCGGTCGTCGGCATCGTCGTCGCCGGCGGGGTCAGGGACCGTCGGACACGGTCTGCCGCCCCTCCTCCGGATGGCGCCACGCCGGCGATCGCGGTGGGCGTCGACGCGACGGGAGGTTCGGTGTGACGACGAGCACGACTTCGCAGTCGTCGGCAGCCGCTCCGCTGCTGGACCTGCAGGCGCTGGTGGTGGCGGTACGCAGGCGCCGCCGCCTGTGGTGTTCCGTGGCGCTGCTGGGGTTGCTGGCCGGCGCGGGGGCCGCGGTCCTGCTGCCGCCGCAGCCGACCGCGGTGACCACGGTGCTGGTCGCCCACCAGGCGGACCAGCCGAACGACCCCGGAACCCTGATCCGCACCGACGCCGCGCTGCTGGAGACCACGCAGATCGCCGGTGAGGCGCTGCGGTCGCTGAACTCCTCGGAAGACCCGGAACACTTCATGCGGGACTACCGGGGCATCGGTTTGACCAACAACCTGCTGCAGATCAACGTGACGGGTGACAGCGACGCGGAGGCCGTGGCCCGTGCCAAGGCACTGGCCGACGCCTTCGTCGCCGACCATGTCAAGCGGATACAGAAGGCCGCGAACGCCGAGGCCAAGACCCTGCTCGACCAGCGTGACCGCATGCGGGACGAACTCGCCCGGGTCAACAAGTCGATCGGCGAAGGGCCGCCGGAGAGCGACCCGAACGCGTCGGCGAACCTCGAGTCGCTCTTCGCCCGCCGGGCCGAACTCACCTCGCGCATCGCCGATTTCGACCAGCGCGCCGCGGAAGCGGGCATCGGCACGCCCCAGCTCATCGCCGGCACGCAGATCGTGGACGCCCCGCGCACGGTGCAGCACTCCCTGCCCAAGGCCGCTGCCACCAACTCCGCGATCGGACTCGGCCTCGGGCTCGTGCTCGGGCTCGCGCTGGCCGCGGTCGGCGCGGTGGTGGCGGACCGCCCCGTGCTGCGCCGGGAGATCGCGGCGAACCTGGGCGCCTCGGTCATAGCGGAACTGCGCCGCACGCCCCGCCGCCGGTCGGCCGGGCGGTGGCAGCGCCGACGGACCCGGGCGGCACGCGAACGGCTCACCGCGACCCTGGCCCGCACCGTACGCGGCGCCGCGGAACCGGTGTCGCTGCTGGAACTGGGCTGCGCACGCGGCGCGAGCGTGATCGCCCTGGACCTCGCCGGCGCACTGGCGGCGGAGGAGCCCGTGGTGATCATCGACGGTCTGCCCGGCCGGCACCTCGCCGACCGCCGCCGGAAGCCGGGAGACCCGCCCGTGGTCGGCGGCGAGCGTGCCGCGACCGTCTCGCACGAGGTGCGCCGGCTCGGCGTCGGCTCGGTCGCGCCCGGCACGGCGTGGACCGACCTCCAGTACCTCGGCACCCAGACGGTGCTCGTCGTGCGTGCCGGGCACGGCAGCGCCGCATGGCTGCACACCGTGGCGCGGCAGCTCGCGGACCTGCGCATCCCGGTGATCGGTGTGGTGCTGATCGACCCCGATCCGCGTGACCGGACCGACGGCACGCTGTGGGACGGGCTGCACACCGCGCTGCGCGGCCACAACGAGCGGCTGGCCCGGCAGAGCGGGACGGGCCAGCCGCGGCCGAAGCAGCCGTCGTGGGCCGCACGGGTCCCGGACAGCGACCAGGAGGCGCGCTAGACATGTGTGGCATCGCAGGCACCTACCGATGGCCGGACGGGAAGGCCGTGGCCGACCGGCTCACCGACACCCTCGCCCACCGCGGTCCGGACGGGGCGGGCCGGTACGGCCATCCCGTCGGTGACGGCGAAGTGCACCTCGGGCACCGCCGGCTGGCCATCATCGACCTGTCCGAGACCGGCGCCCAGCCGATGGTCTCGGACGGCCTGGTCCTGACGTACAACGGCGAGCTGTACAACGCGCCCGAGCTGCGTGCCGAGCTGGCGGCCGCCGGGGTGCGCTTCCGCGGTACCTCCGACACCGAGGTCCTGCTGGAGGCCTGGCGGCGCTGGGGCACGGACTGCCTGCCCCGGCTGCGCGGCATGTTCGCGTTCGGGATCTTCGACGAGCGAACCGGCGAACTGGTGCTCGCCCGCGACCAGCTCGGCATCAAGCCGCTGTTCCTGCTCCGGCGCGGCGAGGGTCTGGTGTTCGCCTCCGAGCTCAAGGCGCTCGCCGCCGTGACCGGCGGGTCGCTGCAGGTGGACCCTGCGGCGCTGGTGGCCTCGCTGCTGTACTACTGGGTGCCGGACTCGCGGTGCGCGTTCCGCGAAGCGGAGAAGCTGCCGCCGGGGACCTGGCTGCGGTGCCGGCCCGACGGCCGCGTGGAGCGCGGCCGGTTCTGGAACCTGAAGGACGTCGCCGCCGAGGGACGGGAGCGGGCCCTGAGCGGCGAGCAGCCGGACATCGCCGCCGTCGTCGAGGAGTCGACCCGGCGCCACCTGCTCTCCGACGTACCCGTGGCGACCTTCCTGTCCGGCGGGCTGGACTCGAGCTACCTGACCGCGCTGGCCGCCCGCGACCGCCCCGGGATCTCCGCTTACACGATCGGGTTCCGCGCCGAGGACGCCAGGTTCGAGGCGATGCCGGACGACCTGCGCTACGCCCGGCAGGTGGCCGAGCGGTTCGGCGTCGACCTGCACGAGATCGAGATCGCTCCGAACGTGCTCGACCTGCTGCCGCGGATGACCCACCACCTGGACGAGCCGATCGGCGACCCCGCCGCGATCAACACGTTCCTGATCTGCTCGGCCGCCCGGGAGGCCGGGGTCAAGGTGATGCTCTCGGGGATGGGCGCCGACGAGCTGTTCGCCGGTTACCGCAAGCACCTGGCCAACGTGATCGCGCTGCGCTACCAGCGCGTCCCGCGGTCCGTGCGGCGCGGTCTGTCCAGGGCCGTGGACCGGCTGCCGGTCGCAACGGCCCGCCGGGGGTACCGGTCGGTGCGCTTCGCGAAGCGGTTCCTGTCCTTCGCCGATCTGCCGGAGGAGACCGCGTTCCGGCGCAGCTACACCATGTACGACCAGGAAGAGCTGCTCGCCCTGGTCGATCCGGACCTGGCCGGGGCGGTCGAGGACGTGCTGACCGAGCACGCGGACGTCTACCAGGACAACGACCTGGACGACTTCGTCAACCGCATGTGCCTGGGCGACGCCCGGATGTTCCTGCCGGGCCTGAACCTCACCTACACGGACCGGTCGAGCATGGCCGCCTCGACCGAGGTGCGGGTGCCGTACGTGGACGTCGAGGTGGTCAGGGCGGCGTTCGCCGTGCCCGGCGACCGCAAGATCGTCGGACGGCAGGGCAAGGCCGTCCTCAAGGAGGCGGCCACCTCGATCCTGCCCCGGGAGATCGTGTACCGGCCCAAGGGCCTGTTCAGCGCCCCGCTGCGCGCGTGGATGAGCCGGGACCTGGCACCGCTGGTGCGCGAGGTGGTGAACGACGGCGTGCTCGTCAGTTCCGGGTTCCTGCGCCGCGACGCGCTGGCCCGCATGGTCGCCGAGGACGCCGCCGGACAGCGGGACTTCTCCAAGCATCTGTGGCATGTACTGACCCTCGAGTACTGGTACCGCGACGCGACCTCCGGGTCCGGCCAGGACGCTCGCTCGGCGGCGTAGAAGACGGCGTAGAAACAAGGGGACTTCGGGTGAAGCAGGTTGTGCAGAACTACAAGAGCGGCGAGCTGGCGGTGCTCGACGTGCCGGAGCCGGGGTGCAAGCCGGGCGGTGTGCTGGTCAGGACCGCCTACTCGCTGATCTCCACCGGGACCGAGCTCATGAAGGTGTCCGAGGCGGGCATGTCGATGCTGGGCAAGGCCCGCTCGCGACCGGACCAGGTGGCCAAGGTCATGCAGAGCGTGGCCACCAACGGGGTGCCCGCCACCTACCGCAAGGTGATGGGCAAGCTGGACTCCTACACCCCGCTGGGCTACTCGCTGTGCGGGGTGGTCGAGCAGGTCGGCAGCGGGATCGACGACGTGAAGGTCGGCGACCTCGTGGCCTGCGCCGGTAACGAGCACGCGCTGCACGCCGAGCTGAACTGGGTTCCCAGGAACCTCTACAGCCCGGTGCCGGACGGCCTCGCGCCGCGGCACGCGGCCTTCGGCACCGTCGGGTCGATCGCGATGCAGGGCGTCCGCCAAGGCGAGCCGCAGCTCGGCGAGGTGGCGCTGGTCATCGGCCTCGGGCTGATCGGGCAGCTGGTGGTGCAGCTCCTGACCGCCTCGGGGGTGCGCGTCGTCGGGGTCGACCCCGACCCGGTGCGCTGCGATCTCGCCGAGCGCCTGGGCGCCGCGGCCTGCGGCGATCCCTCGTCCGCGGCCGTGGAAGCCGCCGTCGCCGAACTCACCGGCGGTCACGGGGTGGACCAGGTGTACCTGGCGGCCGGCGGCGGCAGCAACCAGCCCGTCGAGCTGGCCGCGCGGCTGAGCCGGGACCGCGGCCGGGTCGTCGACATCGGCAAGTGCCGTCTGGACCTGCCGTGGAACGCGTACTACGAGAAGGAGCTCGACGTCCGGTTCTCCCGCTCCTACGGTCCCGGGCGCTACGACCCGGAGTACGAGCTCGAGGGGCGGGACTACCCGATCGGCTACGTGCGCTGGACCGAGCGCCGCAACCTGGCCTGCTTCCTCGATCTCCTCGCCCGCGGCGCCGTCGACGTGGAGCCCCTGGTCTCCCACGTCGCCGACTTCGATGACGCCGTCGAGACGTACCGGAGCCTGAAGGACGGCGACCTGAAGGCCGTGGCCGTGCTGTTCCGCTACCCAGAACACGCCAGAGAGGCGCAGGCCCCGGAGGTGGCCGTGCCCGCGGTGCGACGCGAGGCAGGAGTCCCCACCCCGGCCCGGTCCGCCACGACGCCGGTGCGGCTCGCGTTCGTCGGTGCGGGGAACTACGCGACGTCGATGCTGCTGCCGCACCTGGCACAGCGCGACGGCGTCGAGCTGTCCACGGTCGTCACCACGACGGCGCTGTCCGCGGCCAACGCGCAGCGGAAGTTCGGCTTCGCGCAGGCCACCACCGATCTCGACGCCGTCCTCGGCGACACGTCCATCGACGCGGTGTTCGTCGTCACCCGGCACAGCTCGCACGCCGAACTGACCCGGAGGGCGCTGCTGGCCGGCAAGACGGTGTTCGTGGAGAAGCCGTTGGCACTCACCGAGGACGAGCTGGCGGGCGTGCTCGCGGCGGTCGAGGAATCCGGCAACGACCGGCTGCAGGTGGGCTTCAACCGCCGGTTCGCGCCGCTGCTGCAGGACGCCAAGAAGCGGTTCGGCGCCCGGACCGGTCCGGCGAGCCTGCGCTATCTGGTCAACGCGGGCCGGCTGCAGCACGGGAGCTGGTACCTCCAGCAGGGCACCGAGGGCTCGCGCTTCGCCGGCGAGGGCGGGCACTTCATCGACACGGCGAGCTGGCTGCTCGACGCCGACCCGGTGTCGGTGTACGCGGTCGCCACCTCCGGCAACGAGGACCTGCAGGTCATGCTGCACTACCCGGACGGGTCCACCGCCACCATCAGCTACGTCACCACCGGCGCGCCCGGATTCCCCAAGGAGACGCTGGACCTCGTCGCGGACGGCAGGGTGCTGCGGCTCGACGACTTCGTCCGTGCCTCGGTCTACGGCCGCAAGCGGTGGGTCAGTTCGCGGCTGCCCAAGGCCCGGGACAAGGGCCAGTCCGCCGAGCTGGCCGCGTTCGTCAAGGCCGTGCGGACCGGCGGACCGATGCCGGTGCCGCTGGAGTCGCTGGTCGCCACCACGGCGGCCACCCTCGCCGTGCAGGCCGGCCTGGCCGGCGGCGCGCCGGTGACGTTGGCGAGGGCGCGATGACCACGACCGCGGGCTGGTACCTGCGGCGGCTGTCCCGGATGGGACCGCGTGAGGTCGGCGGCCGGGTGGGCGACGCGGTGCGCAGACGGCGGTGGCGGTCGGCGCTGCCCGACGGCCCGGGCGTGACCGGCGCCCGGTTCACCGCGGTCCTGCCCGCCGGGACGATCGCCGCGGTGCCACCGGACGCGGCGAAGCGGCTCATCGCCCAGGCGGACCGGCTGATGGACGGGCACGCCGAGTTCTTCGGGGTGGAACGCGACGACCTCGCCGACCCGGACTGGTGGTACGACCCGAAGACCGGGCTCCGGGCCCCGGCGGGTTACGCCTTCGACGTGCCGTACCGGAACGAGGACGCGGTCGGGGACATCAAGCAGATCTGGGAGCCTTCCCGGCACCAGTACCTGACCGTGCTCGCCGTCGCCTACGCGATCACCGGGAACGACCGGTACGCCGAGCGGGTGGCCGGGCACCTGCGGTCGTGGTGGGCGGCCAACCCGCCGCTGCGCTCGGTGCACTGGATCAGCGGCATCGAGCTGGGCATCCGGCTGCTGTCCTGGGTGTGGATCCGCCGGCTGCTCGACGGCTGGCCGGGCGCGGCCGGGCTGTTCGAGGACAACCCTGTGGCGCTCCGGCAGATCTGGCACCACCAGCGCTGGCTGGCCGCCTTCCCCAGCCGGGGGTCCTCTGCGAACAACCACGTCATCGCCGAGGCCGCCGGGCAGCTCGCCGCGGCCTGCGCGTTCGGGTGGTTCCCCGCCTCGGCGCGCTGGCGGGCCGGCGCGGTGCGGTCGCTGGAACGGCACCTGCGGAACAACACCTTCGAGTCCGGCCTCAACCGCGAGCTGGCCACCGAGTACCACGGACTCGTGCTGGAGCTCGGCCTGGCCGCGGTGGCCGAGGCGGACGCCGCCGGCGTGCCGGTCCCCGCGTCGATCCGGCTGGTATTGCTGCGGATGACCGACGCGCTCGCGGCCGTCGTGGACAGCCGGCTGCGGCCGCCGCGTCAGGGGGACGCGGACGACGGCCACGGTCTGGTCGTGGACGGCGCGGGCACCGACCGCTGGGCCTCGCTGCTGGCGACCGGGGAGGCCGTGTTCGGCCGGCTGGCCTGGTGGCCTGCGGTGACCGGCGCCGACGTACGCACCCCGCTGCTGGCCGCGCTCATCCGGCCCGGCGCACCGGCCGCGACCCGCCCGGCAAGCCGACCGGACCACCTCGCCGACGCGGGGCTCACGATCCTGCGCGGTCCGGGGGAGATCTGGTGCCGCTGCGACGGTGGTCCGCACGGCTTCCTGTCCATCGCCGCGCACGCCCACGCGGACGCGCTGTCCGTCGAGGTCCGGCACGACGGGGTCGACGTGCTCGCCGACCCCGGGACGTTCTGCTACCACGGGCAGCCCGAGTGGCGGCGGTACTTCCGCTCGACCCTCGGCCACAACACCCTGCAGCTGGACGGCGGCGACCAGTCCGTCTCCGGGGGCCCGTTCCTGTGGACCCGGCACGCCCGCAGCCGCGTCCTGGTCGCGGACACGTCGGGCGCCTCGGAAGGGGGGACGGTCCGCTGGTGCGCGGAGCACGACGGTTACCAGCGCTCCGTGCACCGCCGCCGGGTGGAGCTGACCGCCGCGAGCCGGGAGCTGCGGGTGGTCGACGAGGTGCGCGGCCCGCGCCGGGCCGTGCAATTGGCGTTCCACCTCGGCCCGGCGATCGCCGCGGACCTGGTGGGGAACCGGGCGGTGCTCACCTGGACCCGGGACGGCGAGGACCGCTCCGCGGTGCTCGACCTGCCCGGGCAACTGCGCTGGCGGGCACATCGCGGGGAGAGCGACCCGCCCCTGGGCTGGTACTCCGCCGGCTTCGGGCGCAAGGAACCCGCCACGACGCTGGTCGGCACCGGCTCCGCGGACAGCACCGGCTCCGCGGACGGCACGGAGCTGTCAGGGGAGTTCACCACCGTACTCACGTTCCGCGGCTAGGGGGACGCGTGGGATTCAAGTGGAGGCACAGGGCGTGGCCGGCGGCACCGCTGGCACTGGCCCTGCTGGCGGCGACCGCCTGTACGAGCACGCCGGACGACGCCCGGGCGGAGCCGACGCGTGCGCCCTCCACGTCCGGAGCGCCCTCCACGTCCGTGGCCCGGGTGTGCGCCAAGCCCGCGGCCGGGCCGGCGAAAGCGCCGGCGGGCGCGGTGACGGTCGACCCCGGGGTGGTCGGCGACCTGGCCGAGAAGACCGAGAACAGCCCTCCGGGCACCACATTCTGGCTTCGACCGGGCACGCACACGCTCGACAAGGGCCGCTACGCCCAGGTCATCGCCAAGAAGGGGAACCGCTACCTCGGCGCGCCGGGCGCGGTGCTCGACGGCCGGAAGACCAACAACTACGCGTTCAGCGGCACTGCCCCCGACGTCACCATCAGCCATCTGACCGTGCAGCGTTTCGTCGCGCCGCACGACGAAGGCGTGGTCAACCACGACATGGCCGACGGTTGGGTGATCGAGCACGCCACGATCCAGAACAACTCCGGCGCCGGGCTGATGGCCGGTGCCCGCCAACAGGTCCGGGCCAATTGCCTGCGCGACAACGGGCAATACGGAATGAACGCGTACAAGACCGGGGACACCATCCGCGACCTGGTGGTCGAGGGCAACGAGATCGTGGGCAACAACACCGACGACTGGGAGAAGCAGCGGCCCGGCTGCGGCTGCACCGGTGGCATCAAGTTCTGGGCCGTCAACGGCGCCGAAATCCGCGGCAACTGGGTGCACGACAACCGCGGCGCCGGGTTGTGGGCGGACAACAACAACAACGACTTCCGCATCGAGAACAACTTGCTCGAGGCCAACGACGGTGCCGCGCTGATCTACGAGACCAGCTACAACGCGGTCATCCGGAACAACACGATCCGGCGGAACAACTGGGTCGAGGGCCGCACGTCCGCTGAGGCCGGCGACAGCTTCCCGTTCGCGACCATCTACCTGTCCGAGTCCGGCGGCGAGCCACGGATCCGGGCCCGCACGGACAAGATCGAAATCTATCGGAACGTCCTGACGGACAACTGGTCCGGGATCACCCTGTGGGAGAACGCCGACCGGTTCTGCAACAGCCCGGCCAACACCTCGGCCGGTGAATGCACCTTGCTGGTGCCGGACATCGACCGCTGCGCGCGTCCGGCGATCGCCACCGCACCGCTCTACGACGACTGCCGGTGGAAGACCCAGCGGGTGGACATCCACGACAACCGCTTCATGCTGGACGCGTCCGTCGTCGGGTGCACGGTGCAGTGCGGCCGCATGGCGGTGCTGTCCAACTACGGCACCTATCCGGACTGGTCGCCGTACCACGGCGATCGGGTGGCCGAGGCGATCACCAACAAGCAGCACAACCGCTGGCACGACAACGTCTACGTCGGGCCGTGGAGCTTCGTCGTCCACGACCCGAGCCGGACGCTCGACGTCCTGCAGTGGCAGGGCACGCCGTACCGGCAGGACACGGGCAGTACCTTCCGCCCACGGGCCGGTGGTTGAGATGGGCGGGGACATGACGCCCGGTCGGCCGCCGGGCGGACCGGCCGCGGCGGGCACGCGGCCCGGCGCCGAACCGCACCCTTCCGGCACGCCGAAGACCGTCGGGGTGGTCTGGGGGCTGCTGGTCCTCAACACGCTCGGCTCCGCCGGGGCGAAGACCATCGTCCCGCTGCCCCGCTCCCTCATCCAGATGGCCACCATGGGTGCGCTGGTCGCCGCGTTCGCGCTGGCGCTCACGCTCAATCTCCGGCTGCGCATCCGGCCCAGCGCCTTCGTGCTCCTGCTCACCCTGCTGCTGGTGCCGAGCGTGATCTCCAGCGCGGACCTGGAGTCAGGGTTCGGCGCGCTGTTCCGCTGCGCCCGGCTCGCTCTCTTCGTCGGCACACTGTGGCTGCTCAGCCGCTGGTGGGACGGCAGCCTGACGTTCGTCCGGTACCACATCCGGATGTACTTCGCGGTGCTCGCGTTGGTGATGGCCGGCCTGGTCATCTCCCCGGGTGCGGCCATGCCCGAGCTCTACGGCGGGCGACTGGTCGGCGCGTTGTGGCCGCTCACGCCGCCGCAGATCGGGCAGTACGCCGCGGTGATCATCGGGCTCACCGTGCTGCTCCTGATCGGCCGCCGGACCGACAGGGCAGGCGCGGCGGTGATCATCGTGCCGTCACTCGTCCTGCTCGCGTTGACCCATACGCGGACGGCCACGGCCGGCCTGCTCCTCGGGTTGGCGTTGGCGATCGGCTCGCTCGTCCTGACCAGCGCCGCCGCCCGCCGGTTCTTCGCCTGGGCGGTGCTGTGCGTCACGGTGGCCGCGGTGGGGTTCGCCTCCGCGCTACGGGCGTGGTTCCTGCGTGGACAGAGCCAGGAGAACTTCACCAGTCTCACCGGTCGGGCCAAGGTCTGGGACGCCCTGCTGGCAGCGCCCCGGACGACCGCGGAGAAGTTGTTCGGCACGGGTCTGGGCGACAAGTCGTTCGGCGGGCTGCCGATCGACAACAGCTGGCTGGCCGTTTACAACGAGCAGGGTCTGATCGGCGTCACCCTCGTGGCGGCCTTCATCCTCGTGCTGGGCGGTGTCGCGTTGCTGCGGCCACCGTCGCTGCCGAGGGCCTGCGCGATCTTCCTGATCAGCTACGTCGCGATCTCGTCGTACACCGAGGCCGGGCTGGGCGACGCCTCGCCGTACCTGCTGCATCTGGCCCTGGCCGCCTCGCTGCTGGCGGCACCTGCCGCGGCCACGCCCCTGACGACGCCCGCTGTCCCCCGGCGACGTATCCCGCGCTGGGCGCGGGATCGGGAGGTGACCTGACCATGCACGTCCTCGTGGTGCACAACCGCTACTCCTCGGCGCAGCCGAGCGGGGAGAACAGGGTCGTCGATGAGGAGGTGGGGCTGCTGCGCGAAGCCGGCCACCGGGTCGAGGTGTTCGAGCGCCGCAGCGACGACATCGCCGCCTGGTCCCTGCTGCGCAAGGCCGCGGTGCCGCTGCTGGTGCCGTGGAATCCGGCGGCCCGCGCGGAGCTCGCCGGCCGGCTCCGCACCGAGCGGCCGGACGTGGTGCACGTCCACAACGTCTTCCCGCTCCTGTCGCCCGCGGTGCTGGCCGCCTGCGCCGACGCCGGCGTGCCCACCGTCGCCACGTTGCACAACTACACCCAGGTCTGCCCGCCCGGCACGCTGCAGCGGGACGGCCGGCTGTGCACCGAGTGCGTCGGGTCGGCGGCGCCGCTGCCCGCCGTCCGGCACGGCTGCTACCGGAACTCCCGGCTGGCGACGGTGCCGCTCGCGGTCAGCCTGTCGGTCAACCGGCGGCGGTGGTGGTCCGGCGTGGACCGGTTCTTCTGCATCTCCGCGGCCCAGCGCGACGTCCTGGTGCGGTCCGGCATGCCGCCCGAGCGGCTGGCGGTGAAGCACAACTTCGTGCCCGACCCGGGCGCCTGCCGAGCCGGCGTCGGCGAGCAACTGCTCTTCCTCGGCCGGCTTGCGGAGAGCAAGGGCGTGCCCCTGCTCATGGCCGCGTGGGACGAGATCGCAGCGAGCGGCGGTGTGGGCGTACCGCTCATGATCGCCGGCGCGGGGCCGCTGGAGCGAGACGTGACCGCCTGGGCGGCGGGCCGGGACGACGTGCGGTACGTCGGCCTGCTCGACCCGGCAGAGTGCCGGCAGGCCGTCGCGCGGTCGGTCGCCGTGGTGGCTCCCTCGATGGCCCTGGAGACGTTCGGCCTGGTGGTCGCGGAAGCCATGGCGGCGGGGGTCCCGACCGTCGCGGCCCGTCACGGCGCCTTCGTCGAACTCGTCGAGGACGGGGTGACCGGTCTGCTGCACCAGCCGGGCGAGGCCGGCGCGCTCGCGTCGTGCCTGCGCCGGATCACGGCCGATCCGGCCGGCAACCGGGAGATGGGCCGGGCGGCCCGGCGCCGTTACGAGCAGGGTTTCAGTCCGGCCGTCGGGCTGGAGCGTCTGGTGGAGGGGTACCGAGCCGCGATCGCGGGTCGGTCCGGCGGCGGGGACGACGTGCCGCCGGTAGGAACGGAAACGCTGGCTCGCGGAGGGGACACCCGCGCGGGCAGGGATGGGGGCAGTAGATGACACGATGCCGACTCTGCGGCTCGACGGCGCTGGCGAGCGTCGTCGACCTGGGGGCGACCCCGCCGTGCGAGAGCTTCCTCGCCGCGGACCAACTCGACGGACCGGAACCGGCGTACCCGCTGCACCTGCGGGTCTGCACCGACTGCTGGCTCGCGCAGATCCCGCCGCTGATCACGCCGGAGGAGACGTTCAAGGAGTACGCGTACTTCTCCTCCTACTCCACCTCCTGGGTGGAGCACGCGCGCACGTTCGTCGCCGGTGCCGTGCAGCGGCTGGGTCTCGGCCCCGAAGCCTTCGTGGTCGAGGTCGCGAGCAACGACGGGTACCTGCTGAAGCACGTGGTGGACCGGGGGATCCGCTGCCTCGGCATCGAGCCGTCGGTGAACGTCGGCGGCGCGGCGCGGGACGCGGGTGTGCCCACGCTCACGGAGTTCCTGAGCCCGGAGACCGGCGCGGCCGTCCGCGCGGAGCACGGCCCGGCGGACCTGGTCGTGGCCAACAACGTGTACGCCCACATCCCCGACGTCGTCGGGTTCACCCAGGGGCTGCGCGCCCTGGTCGCCGACGACGGCTGGGTCTCCATCGAGGTGCAGCACCTGCTGACCCTGATCGAGGAGAACCAGTACGACACGATCTACCACGAGCACTTCCAGTACTACACGGTCGCGTCCGCGATCCGGGCGCTGGCCAGCGGCGGGCTCACGCTCGTGGACGTCGAGCTGCTGCCCACGCACGGCGGCTCGATCCGGCTGTGGGCCCGGCCGTCCGAGGTGGCCGGCGAGCCGGCGCAGCAGGTGGCCGACGTACTGGCCCGGGAGAAGGCCGCCGGGCTGCAGGAGCTGTCGGGGTACACCGAGTTCTCCGCTCGGGTGGCCAAGGTGCGCCGGGACCTCCTGCGGTTCCTCATCGAGGCGGCCGAACGCGGCGAGACGGTCGTCGGCTACGGCGCCCCGGGCAAGGGCAACACCCTGCTCAACCACTGCGGCATCCGGCCCGACCTGCTCGCGTACACGGTCGACCGCAACCCCTACAAGCACGGCAGGTTCACCCCGGGCACCCGCATCCCGATCCTGCCGCCCGAGCAGATAGCCGCCGACGAACCCGACTACGTCCTCGTCCTCCCGTGGAACCTGCGGGCCGAGCTGGTCGAACAGCTGTCCTTCGTGCACGACTGGGGCGGCCGCCTTGTCTTTCCCATCCCGGAACTGAGCATTGTCGAGGTCGAGTCATGAAGGTCGTCCTGTTCTGCGGCGGTTACGGGATGCGGATGCGCAACGGCGTCTCCGACGACGTGCCCAAGCCGATGGCGATGGTCGGCCCGCGTCCGCTGATCTGGCACGTCATGCGCTACTACGCGCACTTCGGGCACAAGGAGTTCATCCTGTGCCTCGGGTACGGGGCGCACCACATCAAGAACTTCTTCCTCAACTACGAGGAGACGACGTCCAACGACTTCGTGCTGCGGGGCGGCAAGACCGAGCTGCTGTCCACCGACATCGCCGACTGGACGATCACGTTCGCGCAGACCGGCATCGAGTCCCCGATCGGTGAGCGGCTGCGCCGGGTGCGGCACCACCTGGACGGTGACGAGATGTTCCTGGCCAACTACGCCGACGTGCTCACCGACGCCCCTCTGCCGGAGATGATCGACCGGTTCGCCGGGCGTGACGCAGGGGCGTCGATGATGGTGGTGCCACCCCAGTCCTCGTTCCACTGCGTGGAGTTGGGCGAGGACGGTCTGGTGGGGGGCATCACCGCGGTGAGCGACCTGCCGATGTGGGAGAACGGCGGCTACTTCGTGCTCCGCCAGGAGGTCTTCGACCACATACCGGAGAACGGGGACCTGGTCGCCGACGGATGCGCCCAACTGGCCAAGCGCGGCCGGCTGGTGGCACACCGGCACCGCGGCTTCTGGAAGCCGACGGACACCGTGAAGGAGCGGGCCGCGCTCGACGACGCCTACGCCAGGGGCGACCGTCCCTGGGCCGTGTGGGAACAGGGCGCCGGAACGAGGACCGCATGATCCGGCTCAGCGCGGGGCGCCCGGACCGGATCGTCGCGGTGGGTGCGCACTGCGACGACATCGCCATCGGCGCCGGCGGCACGCTGCTGACCCTGTGCCGCGCGCGGCCGGGCGTCCGCGTCGACGCGCTGGTGCTCTCCGGCGGCGGCAGCGAGCGGGAGCAGGAGGAGCAGGCCGCGCTCGCCGCCTTCTGCCCCGGTGCCGACGTGCGGCTGACCGTGCTCAAGCTGCCGGACGGCCGGCTGCCCGCGCACTGGGAGGAGGCCAAGGCCGCGGTCGAGGAGCTGCGCGAGCGGACCGAGCCGGACCTGATCCTCGCGCCGCGTACCGATGACGCGCACCAGGACCACCGCGGCCTGGCACAGTTGCTGCCCACCGCGTTCCGCGACCACCTCGTGCTCGGCTACGAGATCGTCAAGTGGGACGGCGACCTCGGCCGACCGTCGGCGTACCAGCCGCTGTCGCCGGAGACCGCCGAGCAGAAGGTGCGGCTGCTGCAGGAGCACTACCCCTCGCAGCGGCACCGGCCCTGGTACGACCGGGAGGCCTTCCTCGGCCTTGCGCGGATCCGCGGCATCGAATGCCACGCGCGCTACGCCGAGGCGTTCGCCGTCACCAAACTCACTCTCGACCTGGGGGAATGAACCTTGCGCGTACTGCTGACCGGACACCAGGGCTACCTGGGCACCGTGATGGCCCCGGTCCTGGCGGCCGCCGGGCACGAGGTCGTCGGTCTGGACGCCGGCCTGTTCGCCGACTGCGTGCTGGGCCCGGCGCCCGCGGACCCGCCGGGGCACCGGGTGGACCTGCGCGACGTCACGGCCGATCACGTGGCCGGGGTGGACGCCGTGATCCACCTGGCCGCGCTCTCCAACGACCCGCTGGGGTCGCTGGCGCCGGAACTCACCTACGACATCAACCACCAGGCCTCCGTGCACCTGGCCCGGCTGGCCCGCGACGCCGGGGTGCGGCGCTTCCTGTACGCGTCGACCTGCTCCGTCTACGGCGCCGCCGGCGGCGGCGACCTGGTGGCCGAGGACGCCCCGCTGCGCCCGGTGACGCCGTACGCGGAGTCCAAGGTGCGCGTGGAGGACGACCTGCACGAGCTGGCCGACGGCGACTTCACCCCGGTGTTCATGCGCAACGCCACCGCCTTCGGCTACTCGCCCCGGCTGCGCGCCGACATCGTGCTGAACAACCTGGTGGGCCACGCGCTCCTGTCCGGCGAGGTCCTCGTGCTCTCCGACGGCACCCCCTGGCGCCCGCTGGTGCACGCCGCCGACATCGCACGGGCCTTCACGGCCGCGCTGACCGCGTCGCGCGAGGCGGTGCACGACCGCGCGTTCAACATCGGCAGCGAGGTCAACAACGTCACGGTCGCCGAGATCGCCGGGCAGGTCGCCGAGGCGGTGTCCGGCGCGAAGGTGGTGATCACGGGCGAGACCGGTGCCGATCCGCGGTCGTACCGGGTGGACTTCTCCCGGTTCCGCGCCGCGATCCCCGGATTCGACTGCGAGTGGACGGTCAAGCAGGGCGCGCTCGAACTCGCCGACGCCTACCGGAAGTTCGACCTGACCCGGGAGGACTTCGAGCAGCGCTTCACCCGGCTCGCCGTGCTGCGCGCGGCGTCCGACGCCGGCGAGGTCGACGACACCCTGCGGTGGCGCCGATGACCGCAGTCGGCGAGGAGATGCACGCGCTGGTGGAGCGGCTGTACCCGCTGTGCCGGAGCATCACCGGCGACGGTGTGCGCGCCACCCTGGAGATCGTCGGCGAGTACGTCCCGCTGCAGGTGCACGAGGTGCCGACCGGCACGCAGGTGCTCGACTGGACGGTGCCGCAGGAGTGGAACATCCGTGACGCGTACGTCGCCGACGCCGGCGGCAACCGGGTCGTCGACTTCGCCGCGTCGAGCCTGCACGTGCTCGGCTACAGCGTGCCGGTGTCGGCGACCATGCCGCTGGCCGAGCTGCGGTCGCATCTGCACACCCTGCCGGAGCACCCGGCCTGGGTGCCGTACCGCACCAGCTACTACAAGCCGGAATGGGGATTCTGCCTGGCGCAGGAGACCCTGGACGCGCTGCCAGACGGCGAGTACGAGGTCCGTATCGACTCCACGCTCGCGGACGGTCACCTCACCTACGCCGAGCACGTGGTCCCCGGGCAGGTCCCCGACGAGGTGATCGTCTCCTGCCACGTCTGCCACCCGTCGCTGGCCAACGACAACCTGGCCGGCATCGCGGTGGCGACGTTCCTGGCCCGCGCGCTGGCACAGGAGACGCCGTACTACACCTACCGGTTCATCTACGCGCCCGGCACCATCGGGGCGATCACCTGGCTGGCCCGCAACGCGGAGCGGGTGGACCGGGTCAAGCACGGGCTCGTACTGGCCTGCGCCGGGGACCCGGGCCGGCTGACGTACAAGCAGAGCAGACGCGGTGACGCGGAGATCGACCGGGTGATGCGACATGTCCTGACCACCTCCGAACGGCCGCACCACGTCAAGGAGTTCACCCCGTACGGCTACGACGAGCGGCAGTACTGCTCGCCCGGGTTCGACCTCGGCGTGGGATCGCTCAGCCGGACCCCGTACGCCGGCTACCCCGAATACCACACCTCGGCGGACAACCCGGACTTCGTCTCCCCGCAGGCGATGGCGGACACCCTCGCGGTCTGCCGCGAGGCGTTCGCCGTGCTCGACCGCAACCGGCGGTACGTCAACCTCAGCCCCTACGGCGAGCCACAGCTGGGCCGGCGCGGGTTGTACGACTCGCTCGGCGGCCGCAGCGACGCGCAGCAGGCCCAGATGGCCATGCTCTGGGTGCTCAGCCTCTCCGACGGCGAGCGCAGTCTGCTGGACGTCGCCGAACGGTCCGGGCTGCCGTTCGACACCGTCGCCGCCGCGGCCGGCGCCCTGCACGACGCCGGGCTGATCAAGGCATGACACCGATGACCACCGAGGGGGAGAATCCGCGGACGACGGCGCCAGCGGCCCGGTCCGCCAGGCGGGCCCTGGTCGGCCGGCTGTCCTGGGGACTGGCCGACCAGGCGGCCTCCAGCGTGAGCAACTTCGTGGTGGGCGTCTACGTGGCCCGCTCGCTGGGGGTGACCGCGTTCGGCGTGTTCAGCCTCGCCTGGGTGACGTACGGCGTGGTGCTCAACGTCTCCCGCGGGCTGGCCACCGATCCGCTCGTGGTGCGCTTCAGCGGGGTGCCGGACGCGTCCTGGCGCGGGGCGGTGGCCCGGTCGACGGGTACCGCACTCGGCGTCGGTGCGGCCATCGGCGCGGCGTGCCTGGTGGCCGGGCTCGGCCTCGGCGGCCGGGTGGGGCCCGCGTTCGCCGCCCTTGGTGTCGTGTTGCCGGGGCTGCTGCTCCAGGACGCCTGGCGGTTCTCGTTCTTCGCCGCCGGCACCGGGCGGAAGGCGTTCGTCAACGACGTCGTGTGGGGAGTCGCCCTCGTCCCGGCCATGGTGGTGGCGGCCCGTGCGGGCAGCGTGGCGGCCTTCGTGCTCGCCTGGGGCGCGTCCGCCACGGTGGCGGCCGGGTACGGCTACCTCCAGTCCGGCATCCGGCCGCGGCTGACCGAGGCGCGCGGGTGGCTCCGCGAGCAGCGCGACCTCGGCTACCGGTACCTGGTCGAGAACGTCAGCCTCAGCGGTGCGAGCCAGCTGCGGGCGTACGGGCTCGGCGCGATCGTCGGGGTGAGCGCGGTGGGTGCGGTGCGGGGCGCAGAGCTCCTGCTCGGCCCGTTCCTGGCGGTGCTCATGGGGCTCTCGCTCGTCACCGTCCCGGAGGCGGCCCGGGTGCTACGGCGGGCCCCGCACCGGCTCGGCACGTTCTGCCTCCTGCTGGGCGGGGGGCAGGCCGCCGCCGCTCTGCTCTGGGGCTCGGCGCTGCTGCTGGTCCCCGGCCGTCTCGGCGAGCTGTTGCTCGGCGGAGTCTGGCACTCCGCCTCGCAACTCATCGTGCCGGTCACCCTCGGCGTCGCGGGCGCGGGCCTGGGCACCGGCGCGGCGGCCGGGCTGCGCGCGCTCGGCGCGGCCCGGCGCAGCCTGCGCTGCCAGCTGTTCGCCTCCGCCTGCTACGTCAGCGGCGGGCTCGGCGGGGCCGCCGCCGCCGGCACGGTCGGCTCGGCCTGGGGCGTCGCCGCCGCGACCGTCGGCAGCTCGGCCGTGTGGTGGCTGCAACTGCGGTCCGCCCTGCGCGAGCACCACCGCGATCCCATCCCCGAAGTGAGGACCTCATGACCGCCCAACCCAGGCTGAGCATCGGCCTGCCCGTGTACAACGGCGAGGAGTACCTGGCCGAGTCGCTCGACGCCCTGCTCGGCCAGACCTACGAGGACTTCGAGCTGGTCATCTCCGACAACGCCTCCACCGACGGAACCCAGGAGATCTGCCGCAAGTACGCCGCGCGGGACTCGCGCATCCGGTACCTCCGGCTGACCCGGAACATCGGCGCCGCGCCGAACCACAACCACGTGTTCACCGAATGCCGCGGCGAGCTGTTCAAGTGGGCCTCGCACGACGACCTGTACGCCCGGGACCTGCTGCGGCGCTGCGTGGAGGCGCTCGACGAACGGCCGGACGTGATCCTGGCGCACGCCGACCAGGCGGTCATCGACGCCGAGGGCAAGGTGAAGGTCCCGTACGAGTACACGCTCGCCACCG
Organism: Streptomyces sp. NPDC006207; assembly: GCF_040613835.1. Classification (NCBI taxonomy): domain Bacteria; kingdom Bacillati; phylum Actinomycetota; class Actinomycetes; order Kitasatosporales; family Streptomycetaceae; genus Streptomyces; species Streptomyces sp. NPDC006207. The sequence continues at coordinate 124,216 of NZ_JBEXSX010000019.1, forward strand.
GCTCGCCGCACGCGCCGGAGCGATTCCGCAGCATGCTGTTCGAGCCCGGCGGCGACGACTTCTACGGGGTGATGCGTGCCGACGTGCTGCGCCGGGTGAAGCCGCACGACAGCTACCACCACGCGGACCGCACGTTCGTCAGCGAGATCGGCCTGCACGGGCCCTTCCACCAGGTGCCGGAGCTGCTGTACTTCCGCCGCGACCACCCCACCCGCGCCGAGCGGGCGAACCCTTCCAAGCGCTCCCGGTGCGTCAACCTGGACCCGCGCCGGGCAGGCCTGCTGCACCCGACGCCCCGGCTGCTCGCAGAGTACGTCTGGGGCTTCGCCTCGGCGATCTGGCGCGCGCCGTTGTCCCCGGCCGACCGGCGTGCGTGCTACCGCCACCTGGCCGCCTGGATGACCAGCCGGGTCCGGCCGGGCGCCGGCGAACGGGTCGAGGACCGCGCCCCGGTCGACCCGGGTCTGCTCACCGTCTCCGTCGACGCCCTCGTCGCCGGCCGTGAGGGGAGGCGCACGTGACGGCCACGGCCGGGGCCCCGGTGCGCGTCGGGGTGTTCGGCCTGCTCGGCTCGGGCAACCTCGGCAACGACGGTTCGCTCGAAGCCGTCCTCGGGTACCTCCGCGCCGAACACCCGGACGCGGTCGTGGACGCGCTGTGCGGCGGACCCGAGACCGTGACGACCCGGTTCGGGATCCCCGCGACGCGGCTGCACTGGTACCGCGGGGAGTACCGGACCGCCTCGCGTGCGGGCGCGGTCGCGGGGAAGGGCCTGGGCAAACTCGTCGACGTCTTCCGCACCGCCGCCTGGGTGCGCCGGCACGACGTGGTGATCGTCCCGGGCATGGGCGTCCTGGAGGCCACGCTGCCGCTGCGGCCGTGGGGCTTCCCGTACTCGCTGTTCCTGCTCTGCGCCAGTGGCCGGCTGCTGCGCACCCGGGTGGCGCTGGTCAGCGTCGGCGCCGCGACGATCGGCGACCGGCCGACCCGGGCCCTGGTGCGCTGGTCGGCGCGGCTGGCCGCCTACCGGTCGTACCGGGACGCGCAGTCCCGCGAGGCGATGCGGGCGATGGGCGTGGACACCGCGCGCGACGAGGTCTACCCGGACCTCGCCTTCGCCCTGCCGGCGCCAGGGTCGGGCGGACCCGGCAAGCTCTCGGACCCGTCGGCGCCTCAGGGCCCGGTCTGCGTCGGCGTCATGGACTTCCACGGCGGCAACGACGATCGTGCCCGGGCCGACGAGATACACCGGCGCTACCTCGACGGGACGATCCGGTTCGTCCGCACGCTCGTCGAGGAGGACCGGGCCGTCCGGCTGCTCACCGGTGACCAGTGCGACACGTCGGTGGTCGCCGCGATCCTCGACGCGGTGGACTCGCCGCTGGTCACCGCCGCCGAGCCGTCCTCACTGGCCGACCTGATGAAGGAGATGGCGGCTGCCGACACCGTGGTGGCGGCCCGCTACCACAACCTGATCTGCGCGCTGAAGACCGGTACGCCGGTGCTCGCCCTCAGCTACGCGGCGAAGAGCGACGCGCTCATGGCGGAGATGGGCCTCGGCGCGTACTGCCACCCGGCGCGCGAGGTCGACGCCGACCGGCTGCTCGAACAGTTCCGTGCCCTGGAGAAGCGTTCGGCCGAGCTGCGGCGGACCCTGACCGAGCGGAACCTGGCCGCCGCCCTGCGGCTCCAGCACCAGTTCCACTCCTTGACCGCGGCCCTGTTCCCTGCGGCCGGCCACCCCCACACCTCGCGGAAGGCCCCATGAAGGCGACCCAAGTCCCGGAGATCACCGGCGCGTACCTCTTCGAACCGACGCCGTACGCCGACGAACGCGGCTTCTTCTGCCGCACCTTCGACACCGACGTGGTCCGCTCGGTGGGCCTCGACCCGGACGCCTTCGTCCAGGACAGCCTGTCCCGCTCGGTCCGGGGCGTGCTGCGCGGCCTGCACCTGCGCTCCGGCGCCGGCGAGGCCAAGTTGGTGCGGTGCTCGTACGGGAGGATCTTCGACGTCGTCGTGGACCTGCGGCCGGACTCGCCGACGTACCGCAACCGGGCCACCTTCGAGCTGTCCGGCGAGACGCAGGTGTCCCTGTACATCCCGGCGGGGTGCGCACACGGCTTCCAGGCGCTGACCGACACCGCCGACACCTCGTACCGGATCGACCGCCCGCACGATCCGGCCGAGGACGTGACGATCGCCTTCGACGACCCGGAGCTCGCCATTGCCTGGCCGCTGCCGGTCACATCGATGTCCCAGCGGGACCGGGAGGCGCCGAGCCTCGCCGAGGTCCTCAAGCACCTGGAAAGTTGAGGTCGGCGTGTACACCGAAGACACCGGAGAGTTCCTCCTGCCCCGGTCGCGGATGGCGAACGAGCGGCTGCACACCATGATCCCCGGGGGCGCGCACACCTACGCCAAGGGCGACGACCAGTACCCCGAGAACCTGGCTCCGGTCATCAGCCACGGCCACGGTGCCCACGTGTGGGACGTCGACGGCAACCGCTACGTCGAGTACGGCTCCGGCCTGCGGTCGGTCAGCCTCGGCCACGCCCACCCACGCGTGATCGAGGCGGTGCGGCGGGAACTCGACCGCGGCAGCAACTTCGTCCGGCCGTCCATCGTGGAGGTCGAAGCCGCGGAACGCTTCCTGGCCACGGTGCCGACCGCCGAGATGGTGAAGTTCGCCAAGAACGGCTCGGACGCCACCACCGCCGCGGTGCGCCTCGCCCGCGCCGCCACCGGGCGCCCGCGGGTGGCCCTCTGCGCCGACCATCCGTTCTTCTCCGTCGACGACTGGTTCATCGGCACCACGCCGATGTCCGCCGGCATTCCGGCGGCGACCAACGAGCTCACCGTGGCGTTCCCCTACGGGGACCTGGCCGCCACGGAGGAGCTGCTCACCCGGTACCAGGGCGAGGTCGCCTGCCTGATCCTCGAACCCGCCACCCACACCGAGCCGCCGCCGGGGTACCTCGCCGGCCTGCGCGAGCTGGCCGACCGGCACGGCTGCGTACTGATCTTCGATGAGATGATCACCGGCTTCCGCTGGTCCGAGGCGGGCGCCCAGGGCCTGTACGGCGTCGTCCCCGACCTCTCCACGTTCGGCAAGGCGCTGGGCAACGGATTCGCCGTCTCCGCGCTGGCCGGGCGCCGCGACCTGATGGAGCGGGGCGGGCTGCGGCACCCCGGCGACCGGGTGTTCCTGCTGTCCACCACGCACGGTGCGGAGACGCACTCCCTGGCGGCCGCGATGGCCGTGCTCACCACCTACGTCGAAGAGGGCGTCACCGCGCGGCTGCACACCCTGGGCGAGCGGTTGGCCGCCGGTGTCCGCGACGCCGCGGCCGCCATGGGCGTCGGCGACCACATCGTCGTCCGGGGCCGGCCCAGCAACCTGGTCTTCGCCACCCTCGACGAGAACCTGCGGCCCTCGCAGGAGTACCGCACCCTGTTCCTGCACCGGCTCCTCGCCGGCGGGGTGCTGGCCCCGTCGTTCGTGGTGAGCAGCGCGCTCAGCGACGCCGACATCGATCACACCGTCGACGTGGTGGCCGGGGCATGCGCGGTGTACAGGAAGGCACTGGACGCCGCCGACCCCACCCCCTGGCTGACCGGACGACCGGTGAAACCCGTGTTCCGCCGCCGGGCCTGACAGGGCGTCAGCGACGCTCCAGCCGACCGGCGCCGGCCGTCTCGCCGGCCGTCCCGTCGGCCAGCCGGTCGGCCATCCGGTCGACCAGCCAGGCGGTCGCCGGTACCACGGCCAGCGCGGTGCACCCACCGCCGAGGGCGTCGGTCGGGTAGTGCGCGCCCAGGGCGACCTGCGCCCAGCCCATGGCGGCACCGGCGACCAGCGCCGCGGCGAGCACGAGTGACGTGCCGGCTGTCCTGCGGAGGCCGAGCCGGTCGGCGGCGAGCAGCGCCACCACCAGGGCGAGCGCGGTGGCGAAGGCGGTGTGCCCGCTCGGGTAGGACAGGTTCGCGCCGTGGATGGTGCGTCCCACCACGGACTTGAGCAGCGTCGTCGTCCCCACGGTCAGGCCCGCGCCGGCGACGACGAGCACCGCCGCGCGAGGACGCCGAAGCAGCAGGCAGCCCGTCACGGTGGCCACGAGCAGCATCACCGCTCCCCCGGGCTCCCCCAGGAAGTCCGTGGCCAGAGCGACGTTGTGCCACGGCGCCCGCACACCGTCCACTGCCGCCATGATCCGCGTGTCCACCGCGCTGGGCTCGCTGTCGCCCGCGTACCGGACCCCGAGCACGAGGACCATCAGCGCCGCGAGGGCCGCGATCGGCCCGAGCCACCCACGCAGCGACGGAGGCAGCGCCGCGGGCCCCGGCCGGCGGTTCACCCGCCCACCGGGTGGTCCGGACCCGCGCCGCGGGCCCCTCCGTGGCGGCGGTCGAACCGGACACCCCGCACACCGTCGCAGACCATCCGGCGGATGCGACGCACCTCGCCACCGCCCGCCGGCATGGCCGGGATCGTCAGTCGCACGGGCTGCGCACGGCTCCACCGGGCACGATGACCAGCACGTCGAGCGTGAACGGAGCCGGGCCGACGTCCGGGCCCGCTGCGGCCTTCGGCTCCTGCCGGCGCCAACTCCCCACCAACGACCCCCCGTCGTATCCGGCGTGGCCCTCGCGGGAGCCACCGGCCCGTGCGGCCCACCCTAACCAACAACGCGGTCGCGGCACACCGCCGTCGGAGCGTCCGCGCGTCAACATTTGGCGAACTCCGGGGGGTGGCGTCACCCTCCTGCCGGCCCCGACGTGGGCCGGGGCCAACGTCGTCCGCTCAGACGGCCTCTCGCACCGGCTCCAGGATCGCCACGCACTCCACGTGGTGCGTCATCGGGAAGAGGTCGAACGCACGCATCCGCCGCGGGGCGTACCCGGCCGCCGCGAAGTAGCCGAGGTCGCGGGCGAGGGCGGCGGGGTCGCAGGCGACGTAGGCGATGCGGCGGGGGCCGAGGGAGGCGACGTGCTCCACGGTGGCGCGGCCGGCGCCGGTGCGGGGCGGGTCGAGGACGACGAGGTCGGCCTCGGTGATCCCGGTGCGCGGCAGTACGGACTCGACCTTGCCCTGCTCGATGCGGACGCGGTCGAAGTCGGCCAGGTTGTGCCGGGCGTCCTCCACGGCGCGCTTGCCGGACTCGATGCCGAGCACCGCGCCGGTCTCGCCGACCCGCTCGGCGAGGGCGCCCGCGAACAGGCCCACGCCGCAGTAGAGGTCCAGGGCGGTCTCGCCCTTGCGCGGCATGAGGCCCTGCATGACGGCCTCGACCAGGAGCCCGGGGGCCTGGGGGTGGACCTGCCAGAAGCCGCCGGAGCCGACGCGCCAGGTGCGGTCGATCGCGCGCTCGCGCACGAAGCCGCGGCCGTGCACGCGGTGGACGCCGTCCTGCTCGTCGACGCGCAGGACGGAGACGGGACGGTCCAGCTCGACCAGGGGGAGGCGGCCGCCGGGGCGGGGGGTGAGGATCACCTGGCGGTCGGAGGAGCCGGTGGCGGCGATGGCCTCGACCGAGGCGATGCCCGACCAGTCGCGGGACTCCACGCCCAGCTCGCGGACGCCGGGGGCGGCGATCAGGCAGCGGTCGACGCGCTCGACCTCGTGCGAGCGGTGGCGGCGCAGGCCCGCGTGGCCGTCGGCGTCCACGGCGTACTGGACGCGGGTGCGCCAGGCCGGGACCTCGCCCTTGGCGACCTTGTCGCCGGGGGCGGGTTCGACGGTGCCGTCCCAGCCGGCCTCCTCGGGGGTGAGGTGGGCGAGCCGCTGGAGCTGCTCGGTGATCACCTGCACCTTGAGCCGCCGCTGCGCGCCGGGTGCGGCGTGCTGCCAGTCGCAGCCGCCGCACTTGCCGGGGCCGGAGAACGGGCAGGGCGCCTCCACGCGGTCCGGGGAGGCCTGCAGGACCTCCACGGCGTCGGCGCGCAGGAAGCGCGAGTCCGGGCCGCCCTCGGTGATCTCGGCGATGACCCGCTCGCCGGGGAGCGTGTGCCGGACGAAGATCACCTGCGGCCGGTCGTGGCCCGGCAGGACCGTCCTCGCGATGCAGTGGCCGCCGTGCGCCACCGGGCCGACCTCGACCTCGTAGCGCTCGCCGACGAGGGCGTCGGCCTCAGGGGCCTTCGTACGGTGCTGCATGACGGAACAGGCTCCTGGGGGCAGGGGGCGGGGAAGGACGGCAGCTCACCAGTCTACGGCCCGCCGCCGCCCCGGGTTCACGCCCGCCCGCTGGGCTCCCGGTGCCGCTTGGACGGCCCTGCCTCGCCGCGGCGCACGGAGCCAGGCGCGTTCCACTCGGCGCCCTTGCGGGCCCGCTGCTTGGCGCGCTCGGAGGACTCCAGCTGCCAGGGCACGGAGGTGACCATGACGCCGGGGGTGAACAGCAGCCGGCCCTTGAGCCGCAGCGCGCTCTGGTTGTGCAGCAGGTGCTCGTACCAGTGGCCGACCACGTACTCCGGGATGAAGATCGACACGACGTCGCGCGGGCTGCTGCGGCGCAGGCTCTTGACGTAGTCGATGATCGGCCGGGTGATCTCGCGGTACGGCGAGTCCAGCACCTTCAGCGGCACCTCGATGCCGCGGCGGTGCCACTCGGCCTGCAGCGCCTTGGTGTCCGCCGGGTCCACGTTGATGCTGAGCGCCTCCAGCGTGTCCGACCGGAAGAGCTTGGCGTACGACAGGGCCCGCAGGGTGGGCTTGTGCACCTTGGAGACCAGGACGATGGAGTGCACGCGGGAGGGCTTGACCTCCTCCTCGCTGCGCTCCTCGGCGGCCGCGAGTTCGCTGGAGACCCGGTCGTAGTGGCGCCGGATGGCCGTCATCATGCCGTAGAAGAGGACCATGCCCAGGACGGCGACCCAGGCGCCGTGCGTGAACTTGGTCAGCAGCACGACGACGAGGACGAGCCCGGTGAAGAAGGCGCCGAAGGTGTTGATCGCCCGGGAGCGGACCATGTGGCGGCGCACGGCGGGGTCGGTCTCGGTCGCCAGGTGCCGGTTCCAGTGCCGGACCATGCCGATCTGGCTGAGCGTGAAGGAGACGAAGACGCCGACGATGTACAGCTGGATCAGCCGCGTCGAGTCGGCCCCGTAGATGTAGACCAGTACGCACGCGAAGGCGGCGAGCAGCACGATGCCGTTGCTGAAGGCGAGCCGGTCGCCGCGGGTGTGCAGCTGGCGCGGCAGGTAGCGGTCCTGGGCGAGGATCGAGCCGAGCACGGGGAAGCCGTTGTACGCGGTGTTGGCGGCCAGGAAGAGCACCAGCGCCGTGGCCCCGGCCAGGAAGATGAAGGGGATCGACCCGTCGCCGAAGACGGCGGAGGCGACCTGGGCGATCACCGGGTCCTGGGTGTAGCCGGGGCCGACCGGCTTGCCGTTCACCAGCAGGTCGGCGGCCGGGTTCTCGGCCATGCGGACGTTGGTGTTGAGGGCGAGCGCGATGATGCCGCAGAACATGGTCACGGCGAGGACGCCCATCAGCGCCAAGGTCGTCGCGGCGTTCTTGGACTTCGGCTTGCGGAAGGCGGGCACGCCGTTGCTGATCGCCTCGACGCCGGTGAGCGCGGCACAGCCGGAGGAGAAGGCCCGCAGCAGGAGGAAGACGAGCGCGAAGCTCGCGAGTCCGGTGTGCTCGGCCTTGATCGTGTAGCCGGCGGTCGGCGCGTGCATCTCCTCGCCGATCGCGATCCGGAAGATCCCCCAGGCCAGCATGCAGAAGACGCCGAAGACGAAGGCGTAGGTGGGGATGGCAAAGATCGTGCCCGATTCACGCACGCCGCGCAGGTTCATCAGCATGAGCAGGACGATCATGCCGATGGCGCCCAGCACCTTGTGCTCGACGAAGAACGGCACGGCGGAGCCGAGGTTCTCCACGCCGGAGGCGACCGACACGGCCACGGTGAGGACGTAGTCGACCAGCAGCGCGCTGGCCACGGTGAGCCCGGCGCGCGGGCCGAGGTTGGTCGTCGCGACCTCGTAGTCGCCACCGCCGGAGGGGTAGGCGTGCACGTTCTGCCGGTACGAGGCGACGACGGTGAACATCAGCACGACGACCGCGACCGCGATCCAGGGGCTGAAGTGGTAGGCCGACACTCCCGCGATCGACAGGACCAGGAGCACCTCTCCGGGCGCGTACGCCACGGAGGACAGCGGGTCGGAGGCGAAGACGGGGAGCGCCAGCCTCTTCGGGAGGAGCGTCTCTCCGAGCCTGTCGCTGCGGAGCGCCCGCCCGATCAGGATCCGTTTCGGAAGGTCGGTCAGTTTGGACACCCCGCGATGTTAGAGGATCGTCAAGATTTCCGATCCCCCGCCCACCTATCAAGGGCTTACGTGCGTGTGTAGCTTTGGGCGCGGTCTGAGACCCTGAGGGGGATCGGCCGGAATTGTTGACAGCCGGAAGGACGGTCGTGCACGTCGTGATTATGGGGTGTGGGCGAGTGGGTTCCACTCTCGCGCACTCCCTTGAGCAGCAAGGTCATACAGTGGCCGTGATCGACCAGGACCCGACGGCGTTCCGCCGCCTGGGCTCCGGGTTCAGCGGGCGCCGCGTGACCGGGGTCGGATTCGACCAGGACACGCTGCGCGAGGCCGGCATCGAGGAGGCGGGCGCCTTCGCGGCCGTCAGCAGCGGTGACAATTCCAACATCATCGCAGCCCGGGTGGCCCGGGAGATGTTCGGGATCGAGAACGTCGCCGCCCGGATCTACGACCCCCGGCGGGCGGAGGTGTACCAGCGCCTGGGCATCCCCACCGTCGCCACCGTCCGCTGGACGGCCGACCAGATGCTGCGCCGCCTGTTGCCGTCCGGCGCGGAGCCGCTGTGGCGCGACCCGAGCGGGGGTGTGCAGCTCGCCGAGGTGCACACGGACACCGCCTGGGTCGGCCACAAGATCAGCAGGCTCCAGGAGGAGACCGGAGTGCGCGTGGCGTTCCTCACCCGGCTGGGCGAGGCGATGCTCCCCACGTCGGAGACGGTCCTGCAGGAAGGCGACCTGGTGCATGTGATGATGCGCACGGGCGAGGTCGAACAGGTCGAAGCGGCGTTCGCAAAGGGCCCTGAGGAGGCGCACCGATGAGGGTCGCCATTGCCGGGGCCGGGGCCGTGGGCCGCTCGATCGCGGGTGAGCTGCTGGAGAACGGCCACGAGGTCCTGCTGATCGACAAGAACCCGACCTCGATCTCGGTGGAGCGGGTGCCCCAGGCCGAGTGGCTGCTGGCCGACGCCTGCGAGATCACGTCGCTGGACGAGGCCGCGCTGCAGCGATGCAACGTGGTGATCGCCGCCACGGGCGACGACAAGGTCAATCTGGTCGTCTCGCTGCTCGCCAAGACCGAGTACGGCGTCCCGCGCGTCGTCGCACGGGTGAACAACCCCAAGAACGAGTGGCTGTTCAACGAGGCCTGGGGCGTGGACGTGGCCGTCTCCACCCCGCGCCTGATGTCGGCGCTGGTGGAGGAGGCGGTGAGCGTCGGCGACCTCGTCCGGCTGATGCGCTTCAGCCAGGGCGACGCGAACCTGGTCGAGCTGACGCTCCCCGAGGAGGCCGCGCTGGTGGGCACCCGGGTCGGGGAGGTCGCCTGGCCGGAGGACACCTCGCTGGTCACGATCATCCGCGGCCACCGCGTGCTCACCCCCTCCAAGGACGACGCGCTCGAGGCGGGCGACGAGCTGCTGTTCGTCGCGGCCCCGCACCGCGAGGAGCAACTGGAGGACCTGCTCTCGGTGCGCAGCGCCGAGGCCGGTGCGTAGGGCGTAGGACGTCCAGGCCGTACGACGAGGGGCGGCCGGAACCCGTGGGTTCCGGCCGCCCCTCGTGCGTTGCCGTCGGCGCGGGGCGCCAGGTCAGCGGTTGGCGGCCTCCTCGGCGGCGCGCTCGGCCCTCTCGGCCCGCTCGGCCTCCTCCATCTCCGCGATCACGTCGATCGGCGGCGGCGCCTTGGCCAGGAAGATCCAGGTCAGGTAGACGCAGAGCAGGAACGGCGGGATGCCGAGGGCGACCTTGACCCAGCCGAGCTGGGTGGCGTTCCCCCAGAAGTAGAGCGGGAAGAGGATCGCCGACTTGACCAGCAGGATGACGCCCCAGGCCCAGGTGGCCTTGGTGTACGCGACGAGCCGGCCCGGGTTCCGCGTCCGCCAGGACAGGTTCTCCTTGAGGATCGGGCCGAGCAGCAGTCCGATCAGCGGGTACTTCACCAGCGCGGAGACCACGTAGGCGACCGCGAGCCCGAGGGTGTAGAGCATGCCGGGCAGGTAGAAGTTCTTCGCGTCGCCGGACATCATCGCGAACACCGCGCCGAAGGCGACGCCGAAGACGCCGCTGAAGGCGTGCTTGAGGGTCTGCCGGCGCACCAGGCGGGCCAGTGCCAGCACCAGCGACAGGCCCAGGGCGGCGATGGCCGCGATGTGGATGTCCCGGTTGATCGTGTAGATCAGGACGAAGACGAGGCCGGGCACCGTCGTGTCGATCATGCCCCAGACGCCGCCGAAGGCCTCCAGGAGCGCATGGTCGGCGGCCGCCTTCGAGGCGGCCGCGTCCTGCTCCGGCCCGTGCTCGGTCCCGGTCGTGGGCTGTGCCCCGGTCCGCTTGTCGATCGACGCCACCGGCTACTCCTGTCCGACCGGACGCAACTCGTACTTGGGATTGAACAGCACCGGACGGCCGCGGTTCATGGCGATCCGCCCCGACGCGATGATCCTGCGGCCCGGCTCGATGCCGACGATGCTGCGCCGGCCCAGCCACACCACGTCCAGCGGTGCGGAACCGTCGAACAGCTCGGCCTCCAGGGCGGGCACGCCGGCCCGCGGCCGCAGAGTGACAGCGCGTAGTGTACCGGTCACGGTCACTATGTCGCGATCGGAGCAGTCGCAGATCCGGGTGCACCCGACGTCCGCGGTGTCCTGCCGCAGCTCGTCGGAGTGCAGCTCCTCCTGGGAGCTGGACAGTCGGTCGAGCATCCTGCGGAAGCGGCCGGCAGGCCGGTCCGAACGGGTGGTACCACTCATACCTGGAAGGGTACCGGGCCCGGGTGAACGGATCACCGATCACTTCTCGAAGCGGTAGCCCATGCCCGGCTCGGTGATGAAGTGCCGCGGGTGCGCGGGGTCGGCCTCCAGCTTGCGCCGCAACTGCGCCATGTAGACCCGCAGGTAGTTGCTCTCAGTGCCGTAGGACGGGCCCCAGACCTCCTGGAGCAGCTGCTTCTGGCTGACCAGACGGCCGGTGTTGCGGACCAGGACCTCCAGCAGATGCCACTCGGTGGGCGTGAGCCGGACGTCGGCGCCGTCGCGGGTGACCTTCTTGGCGGCGAGGTCGACGGTGAAGGACTCGGTCTCCACGGTCGCGGCGCCGTCCTCGGGGCCACCGGGCGTGGCGCGGCGGACGGCGGCGCGCAGCCGGGCCAGCAGCTCGTCCATGCCGAAGGGCTTGGTGACGTAGTCGTCGGCGCCCGCATCGAGGGCCTCGACCTTCTCGTCGGAGGCCTGGCGGGCGGAGAGCACGATGATCGGCACGCGGGTCCAGCCGCGCAGTCCGCGGATCACCTCGACGCCGTCCATGTCGGGCAGGCCGAGGTCGAGCACGATGACGTCGGGGTGGCGGGCGGCGGCGAGCTGCAGCGCGGTCGCGCCGTCGTGGGCGGCGTCGACCTCGTACTTGCGGGCCCGCAGGTTGATCACGAGAGCGCGCACGATCTGCGGCTCGTCGTCGACCACGAGCACCCGGTTCATGGAGCCTGCCTTTCCTTCTCGGTGAGGGGGGTGGAGCGGGGGTGCGGTGCGGGCACGGTCAGGTCGTCGCCTCGGCCGGGAGGTCCGGGGCGGCGGGGGCGCTGCCGGGCGCGGCCGGGAGGGTGAGCACCATCGTCAGGCCGCCTCCCGGGGTGTCCTCGGGCTGGAGGGTGGCGCCCATGGCGTCGGCGAAGCCGCGGGCCACCGCGAGGCCGAGGCCCACTCCGTTGCCGCGGGGGGCGTCGCCGTACCGCTGGAACGGCTCGAAGATCCGTTCCTTGGCGACGTCGGGGACACCGGGCCCGCGGTCGACGACGCGCAGGTCGACGTGGCCGCCCAGGGCGCTGGCGGCGACCAGCACCCGGGTGCCGGCGGGGCTGTACTTGACGGCGTTCTCGACGATGTTGGCGACGCTGCGCTCGAGGAGCCCCGGGTCTACGGAGACCATCGGGAGGGTCTCGGGGACGTCCAGGGTGACGCTGCCGTCGGGGACTCCGCGCAGGGCCTTGGGAACGACCTCGTCGAGGTCCACCTCGCGGATCAGCGGGGTGACCGTGCCGGTCTGCAGGCGCGACATGTCGAGGAGGTTGCCGACCAGGTTGTCGAGCCGGTCCGCGCCCTCCTCGATGGCTTCCAGGAGCTCGGCCTCGTCCTCCTCGGACCAGGCGACGTCGTCGGAGCGCAGCGAGCTGACGGCCGCCTTGATGGCGGCGAGCGGGGTGCGCAGGTCGTGCGAGACGGCGGCGAGCAGGGCGGTGCGGATGCGGTTGCCCTCGGCGAGCTTGTGGGCCCTGGCGGCCTCGTCCTCCAGCCGCTGCCGGTCCAGGACGCCGGCGGCCTGGGCCGCGAAGGCGGAGAGCACCCGGCGGTCGGAGGCGGGCAGCACCCGGCCGACCAGGGCCAGCGAGAGGTTGTCGCTGACCGGCACCTCCACGTCCGCGTCCTCGGGGCGCAGGCACTGCCGGCTGCCGACGCCGGCGGCGCAGGTCCACACGTCGTGCTCGCTGGCCCGCTCCAGCAGCGACACGGCCTCCATGCCGAAGGTCTCCCGGACCCGTTCCAGCAGGGCGTCCAGGGAGTGCTCGCCGCGCAGCACGCTGCCGGCCAGGTACGACAGGATCTCGGCCTCGGACTGGAGTCTGGCGGCCTGGTGGGTGCGGCGCGCCGCCAGGTCCACCACGGAGGCCACCGCGATGCCGACCAGCACGAAGATCACGATGGCGATCAGGTTCTCGGGCTGGGCGATGGTGAAGGTGTGCAGGGGCGGGGCGAAGAAGTAGTTCAGCAGCAGTGAGCCGCCGACCGCCGAGACCAGCGCCGGGTAGAGGCCGCCGACGAGGGCCGCCGCAACCGTCAGGGTCATGAACAGCAGCATGTCGGTGGCGATGCCCAGGGCGGGGTGCAGCTGGGTGAGCACCAGGCAGAGCAGCGCGGGGCCGAGCACACCGGTCAGCCAGCCGGCGATCACCCGGGAGCGGCCGAGCTGGGCGCCGCGGGCCACGGGCAGGCCCCGGCCCTTGGCGGCGTGCTCGTGGGTGACGATGTGGACGTCGAGGTCCGGCCCGGACTCGCGGGCCACGGTCGCGCCGACGCCCGGCCCGAAGACGTACTGCCACGCGGGCCGGCGGCTGGTGCCGAGCACGACCTGGGTGGCGTTGACCCCGCGGGCGAAGTCCAGCAGGGCGCCGGGGACGTCGTCGCCGACGACGTGGTGGAAGGAACCGCCGAGGTCCTCGACGAGGGTGCGCTGGACGGCGAGTTCCTTGGGCGAGCCGGCCGTCAGGCCGTCGCTGCGCGCGATGTGGACGGCGAGGATCTCCCCGCCCGAGCCCTTGGCGGCCATCCGGGCGGCGCGCCGGATCAGCGTCCGCCCCTCGGGGCCGCCGGTGAGGCCGACCACGATGCGCTCACGGGCCTGCCAGGTGGCGGAGATCCGGTGGTCGGTGCGGTACTGCCGCAGGTATTCGTCGACCCGGTCGGCCACCCACAGCAGGGCCAGCTCGCGCAGCGCGGTGAGGTTGCCGGGCCGGAAGTAGTTGGACAGGGCGGCGTCGACCTTGTCGGAGGCGTAGATGTTGCCGTGCGCCATGCGGCGGCGCAGCGCCTGTGGCGACATGTCGACCAGCTCGATCTGGTCGGCGCGGCGGACCACCTCGTCGGGCACGGTCTCGCGCTGACGTACCCCGGTGATCGACTCGACGACGTCGCCGAGCGACTCCAGGTGCTGGATGTTCACCGTCGATATGACGTTGATGCCGGCCTGGAGCAGTTCCTCGATGTCCTGCCAGCGCTTCTCGTTGCGGCTGCCCGGGATGTTGGTGTGCGCCATCTCGTCGACGAGGGCGACCTCGGGCCGGCGCGCGAGCACCGCGTCGACGTCCATCTCGGTGAAGACGGTGTCCCGGTACTCGATCTCCTTGCGCCGCACGACCTCCAGGCCGTGCAGCATGACCTCCGTGCGGGCACGGTCGTGGTGCTCGACGAAGGCGACGACGACGTCGGTGCCGCGCTCCAGGCGCCGGTGGGCCTCGGAGAGCATGGCGTAGGTCTTGCCCACTCCCGGGGCCGCCCCCAGGTATATCCGCAAAGTCCCGCGTGCCATGGCTCCACGTTCCGCCTCGTGGCGTGCCCCTTCCGGGCGCGTCCGACGTTAGGAATCCTATGGTCCCAGCAGCGGACAAATCGGGCGTGATGTTCCTGCGGGGAGCACGTTGACGCGTCCTTGACGCCCTCCTCGTGCCGCCGCCCCCGGTCAGCGGAACTCCGCGAGCCGCGGCCTCAGGCCGAGGACGACCAGGGCCGCGGCGGCCACCAGCGCCCCGGCGAGGCCCAGGGGGACGGACAGCGCCCGGTCCGCGCCGTCCGCGGCGGCCCGCTCGTAGGCGGCGGAGTTGATGGCGATGACCTCGCCGAGCGCCCGGTCGAACGCCGCGAAGTCGTGGTTCGACTCCCCGGGTCCGTAGCCGGTGCCGTACGCGACGGCAGCGGGAAGCCGGCCGGTCCCGGCCAGGGCCCGGATCGTGCGGTCGTCCCGCTCGTACGCCTGGTAGCGGAGCAGGGCCCGCTCGGCGGCGGGGCGCTCACCGGGGAAGGTGATGTTGCGGAACTCGTCACCGAGGAAGCCGGTGAAGCGCAGGTCCGCCGGATCCGCGCGGTAGGCGTCGAGGGCCCGGGCGAGGGCGGGGTCGTAGTCGTCGACGGAGGCGACGCCCGGCAGCCGCGCCAGCCTCTGGCTCTTGTCGAGGAAGTCCGCCTCGTGCCCGGCGGCGTGCGCCCGGTCCAGGAGGTAGCGCGACTCGTCGGCGTTCGCGTCGTAGGCGACCGAGCGGGCGCGGGTGAGCGCGAGGACGGAGTCGAAGGCGTCCCTGCGGGCCACCGTCAGGTCGTCCCGCTGGGCGCCCAGGCCCACCGTGCCGGCGGCGGTCGCGGCGAGCGCGATCAGCGTGGCGGCGGTGAGCGCGGGGCTGACCACGCGCCGAAAGCGGCGAGCAAGGAAGAGCTGCAGCACCACGAGGACCGCGAGCAGGAGGAGGCCGGTGCACACGACAGCCGTGCGCACGGCGCCGGCCCTGTCGTACGCATGGCCGTAGGCGCGCTCGAAGGAGGCGTCGTTGACCGTCACCAGGGCGTCGGCCTCGGGGAGCAGCCGGGTGCGCATCAGGGCGGACGCGGAGCGGTAGGCATCGACGGCGGCCCGGTCGGAGCGCTCGCCGAGCAGCAGCGCCCTGGCGGCCCGTTCCTCGTAGCGGCCGACGTCGCGGATGGCGGCGGCGACCTCCCGCTCGGCGGCCGGGTCGCCCGCTGCGGCCTCCGCGAGGTCGCGGAGGTATCCGGCGGCTTCGGAGCGGCGCTGCCCGTAGATCCTCGCGGCGTCGCCGCCGCCGGGGGTCAGGAGCTGGTTGGCGACCTGGGCGTCCATGTCGCTGAGCGCGAAGTACAGGCCCGCGGCGCTGGTGACCTGGGGCGCGGAGTGCGTGCGGATCGCCGACCAGGAGTCGTCCGCCGACGCACCGCCCGCCAGGAGCACCGCCGCCAGGGCGGCGCACACGGCGAGGGCCGTCGTCCGCAACAGCCGTAACCGCGCGGGTACGGTGCCGGGGCGGCCGCGCAGCGACGCCGTCAACGTGCGACGCGGCCGGCCCGGCGACCCCCCACCGAGGGGAGGCCTGCGCGGAACACGGTGCCGTCTCCCTGACCCGGAATCCCCACCGCCGTCCGGATCCGGACCAGGTGGCACCTGCCGCCGCTCCTCAGCGGTAACGGTGTGCGCCATTCCGCAGCCCCCTCCGCACCGCCGAGCGGCCTCCGCCGGCCTCCCCTCCGTGCTTCCACTGTCTCCCCGCCGGCCCCGTCCCGGACCCTGCGTTGTCGGCCCCCTGACGGCGGACCCCCGGCGCTTGACGCCTTCCTGACGCGACCCGCCCCCCGGCCCCACGACGGCGGGCGCGCACGGCCGGGCGCGGCGGTGCTTCAAGCGGGGGGCCGAGGACGGCGACCGTCGTGACGGTCGGCGCCAGGTAGCCGGCCGTGGCGGCCGGGAACCGCCACCACGGGCCGGGCGACCAGGCGGCGCCGCGGGGCGTCCTCCGCGCGCGCCGAAGCCCACCCGGCGGGCGTGATGCCGGGTGGGTGGGGGCGGCGGTGGGTCAGCCGGCCAGCTTCTCCAGCGCGATGTTGAGCTCCAGGACGTTGACGGTCGGCTGGCCGAGGATGCCGAACTGCCGTCCGTCCGTGTGCTCCTTGACCAGCCGGGCGACCTCGGTGGTGCTCAGCCCGTTGGCCTTGGCCACGCGCGCGGTCTGGATGTCCGCGTACGCCGGGGAGATGTCCGGGTCGAGGCCGGAGCCGGACGCCTGGACCGCGTCCGCGGGGACCTTGGACTGCGGGACGCCGTTGAAGGCGGCGACCTCCTGCTTGCGCTCCTTCACCAGGTCGGTGAGGGTCTTGCTGGTGACCGCGAGGTTGGACGCGCTGGTGTAGGTCGGGTCGTACGGCCCGGCGCCGGCGCCCGCGTCGGCCGCCGAGGGGCGCGGCTGGAACCACTTGGGGTCCGGGGCGAAGTCCTTGCCCGTGGTGAAGTTCTGGCCGATCAGCGTGGAGCCGACGACCTTGCCGCCCACCTTCGCCTCGGAGCCGTTGGCCTGGTCGTGGAAGGCCGCCTGGCCCACCCCCCACACCGCGACGGGGTAGACGACGCCGAGGACGACGGTCAGCACCAGCAGCGCGCGCAGGGCGCTCCAGAGCAGCCGGGCGGAGTTGCGTACGGAAGTGTTCATGGTTCTCTGCACGCCTCGCGTCAGTGGATTCCGGGGATCAGGGAGATGAGCATGTCGATCAGCTTGATGCCGATGAACGGGGCGACCAGGCCGCCGAGTCCGTAGATCCCGAGGTTCCGGCGGAGCATCCGGTCGGCGCTGGTGGGCCGGTAGCGCACGCCGCGCAGGGCGAGCGGCACCAGGGCGATGATGATCAGCGCGTTGAAGATGACCGCGGACAGGATCGCGGACTGCGGCGAGGACAGCTGCATGATGTTGAGCTTGTCCAGGCCCGGGTAGACGATCGCGAACATCGCGGGGATGATCGCGAAGTACTTCGCCACGTCGTTGGCGATGGAGAAGGTGGTCAGCGCGCCGCGGGTGATGAGCAGCTGC
>NZ_JBEXSX010000020.1:0-17763 GCF_040613835.1 Streptomyces sp. NPDC006207
GACGCCACGGGTTCGGCTTCCGCCGGGGCCGGCGCGGTCGCGGCCGCGGCGTGGCGGGCGGTGGCGCGGTGGACCGGGACGAGGAGCGCGGCCAGGGCCGCCGCCAGGCAGAGCACCGACAGCAGGCTGAACGCGTGGGTGTAGCCGGAGGCGTAGGGCAGGCCGGAGGGCTGGAGCCGGCTGGTGACCAGCACGCTGGTGACCGCGGCGCCGATGGAACCGCCGATCGTGCGGATGTTGGCGTTCATGCCGCTCGCGGCGCCGGTCTGCTCGGCCGGGACGCTGCGCACGATCAGGTTGGCCATCGAGGCGAAGGCGAGGCCGATGCCGAGGCCGAAGACGCCGGCCGCGAAGGCCACCTGCCACTGCTGGTCGTGCCAGGCGGCGAGGAAGCCGCAGGCCACCGCGCCCAGCGCGGCACCCGCCGTGAGCAGGCGCTTCGCGCCGACCACGGGCTCCAGGCGGCCGCTGAGGACGCCGGAGAGGAACATCGCCACCAGCATCGGCAGCATCAGCAGCCCGGCCCCCGTCACGCTGGCGCCGAAGCCGTATCCCGCGGCGCTCGGGGTCTGGGCGAAGCCGGGGAGGAAGGACCAGATCGAGTACATGCCCGCGCCGAAGAGGAGACCAGCGGCGTTGGTGGTCCACACGGCGCGCAGCCGCATGATGCGCAGGTCGATCAGGGGGTGGCGGGAACGGGCCTCGGCCGTCAGCCACAGGGCGAACAGGACGACCGCGGCGGCGAACAGGACGAGGGCGCGGCCGGAGGTCCAGCCCCATTGGGTGGCCTGGCTGAGCGGCAGCAGCAGGGCCACGAGCCAGCCCGACAGGAGGACGGCGCCGAGCCAGTTGACGCGTCCCTCGGCCCGGCTCGGGGACTCGGGCACGTAACGGAAGGCGATCAGCGCGGTGATCGCGACGACGCCGACGGGCAGCCAGAACAGCCAGCGGTAGTCGAGCGCCGAGACGATCGGGCCGGCCGCCACGATGCCGACGCCGCCGCCCGCGGCGATGACGGCGGACAGGTTGCTGATGCTCGGGCCCACCTCGCTCGCGGTGAACTCGTCCCGGATGATCCCGAAGGACAGCGGGAACAGTGCGCCGCCGATGCCCTGGATGACGCGGGCGATGATCAGTACGCCGATGGACGGCGCGAGCGCGGCGAGCAGGCAGCCGAGCGTCAGGACCACCAGGACGGCGACGAGGGTGCGCTTCTTGCCGACCAGGTCGCCGACCCGGCCGAGGATGGGGGTGAAGACCGAGGCCGACAGCAGGTAGGCCGTCATCACCCAGGTCGCGGTGGACTGCGAGGTGTGCAGGGCGTGCTGGACGGTCGGCAGGGCCGGCGCGATCAGCGACTGGAGCATGGAGAACACGCCCGCACCGGTCGCGAGGACCGCGAAGGTGAGGCGGGTGGACTTGCGTGGCATGGAAAGCCTCTCCGATTCCGAACGGGGGCGTGGCCGGGACCGTCCGGCCGTGGTCGTACGGGCCGCGTGGGCAGCCTGGGGACGGCGACCGCGCGCGGCGGCCGCCGGGGAAAGCCTGGGAACAGTCGGGGGACGGGCGATGCGCCGGCGCAGGGCCCGTGGAAGGGGTCACACCGGGGCGCGTACGCCTGACCGACGCGTGCCGGGCACGCGGCGACGGGAACGACACCCCGACTGGTAAAGTGGAGGTATGCCTCCACTGTAGCGGAGGCCACCCTCCACTTCAAATGTTCCGGTCAGGAGGCAGCAGTGACGGCCGACACGTTCCCCGTCAGCGCGATCGTCGCGTCCCAGCGCCCGCACCGCAGGGACGCGGCGCGCAACTACGACGCCCTGCTCGCGGCCGCCCGCGAGGCCTTCGCCGAGAACGGCGCCGAGGCCTCGCTGGAGGACATCGCCCGTCGCGCGGGCGTGGGCATCGCCACCCTCTACCGGAACTTCCCCACGCGGCGGCACCTCTTCGAGTCCGTCTACGCGGACGAGGTCAACGACCTGTGCCGGGTCGCCCAGGAGGTCGCCGACCGCGAGCCGTGGGAGGCGCTCACCTCCTGGCTGGGCCGCTTCGTCGACTACACCGTGACCAAGCGCGCCATCCGCGAGGCCCTCAACAACGAGTCCGACGTCTTCCTGGCCTGCCGCGACTCCATGTTCCAGGCCGGCGGCCCGCTCTTCGACCGCGCCCAGCAGGCCGGCGAGGCGCGCGCCGACATCTCCTTCGACGACCTGCTCCGCATGGTCTCCGGCATCTCCGCGACGCACTTCGCGGACGACGCCCAGCGCGACCGCATCCTCTCCGTCGCCCTCGACGGCGTCCGCGTCCGCCGCTGAACCGCGGCGGAGGCGCCGGTCAGCCGCCCGGTCGCGGCGCGGCGTAGGCGCGGACGGCCACCCGCCGGTCCGGGCCCCACCGCTGCTCGACGGTGGCCAGCAGCGTCCATCCCAGCCGCTCGTACAGGGCGGCCGCGGCCGTGTCCGACGCGACGACGTCGAGCACCGGGTGCAGTCCGCGCAGCCGCGCCTCCTCGACGGCCGCGGCCATCAGCAGGGCCCCGATGCCGTGGCCGCGGGCCCCCGGCGCGACGAACAGCCGGCCCACGACCGCGGCCGGTCCGGCGGCCACGCCCTCGCGCGCGCTCCACAGCCCCGGCGCGGCGTCGCTCCCGCTGCCCGCCCCGAGGCCGACGTGACCCACGACGACACCGTCCGACTCGGCGACCCACGCGGCGAGGGATGCCGCCCCGGAGATCCACGCGGCCGGTGCGGCGGGCCAGTCGACCGGGTAGCCGTCCCGGTCGTGGACCGCGGCGAGCACCCGCACGCACGCGTCGAGGTCGCCCTCCTCCCGCCGCCGGAGCCGGATCGCCGTACCTGCCGTCGCCTCGTCCACCCGGGAATGCAACCACAGGCCGCCCGTCGCGCGGGCAGCGGGAGACCGCCGGGAAACCCCTGGCCCGCGATGCCGCGCGGGTGGCGGCGCGGTGGCCGTCCGGTGGCGGCCCGGTCGCCCCGGGAGCGGCACCCGTACGGCGAGATCAAGACAAGTGCCCGCCGCAACGAGGGCGCCGGCTTGCCGGCGCGGGCAATCCACCTCATTCCCGGAGGACTTCGTACCCACGACCCGCACGCGAACCCACGCCCTGCGTGGACCCGCTTCGGCCGCGCGTCACTTCGACATGCGGGCCTCAATGCCGTCGAGCAGGAAGTCGAGGCCGATTCGGAAGGTGTGGTCGGCGTCCAGGTGGGCGGCATCGCGCACCACCGTGGCCAGCGCGGGGAATCGGCCGGTGGCGAAGGTCCGCTCCAGATAGGGCCCGAGTGAGGCCTGCCAACGCGCCTCGTCCATCCCGGTGGCCCGCTCCGCGCGCCGCTCGGCGACCTCACGGCGCACCGCGCCGATCGCGTACGCGTTGACCGCGGCGACCACCGGCATGACGGCGTCCACGTCGACCCCGCCCAGTGCGGCCACCACGGTCTCCCCACTGGCCAGCGCGTGCGGCCCGAGCTGGGGTCGGCCACCCAGGAGGTCGGCGAGCCATTCGTGCTCGTGGGCGGCGTGCCGGGTGGCTTCGGCAAGGGACCGGAGCACCTCCCGCCAGCCGTCCCCGGCCGGCCGGATCTCGGCGTGGACGGCGTCGACCATGAGGTCGAGCAACTCCTCCTTGCTCGCGATGTAGCCGTACAGCCGCATCGGACGGACGTCCAGTGCGGTGGCGACCTTGCGCAGCGACACCGCGTCCAGGCCCTCCGCGTCGGCCAGTTGGATCGCCGCGCGCACGATCCGCTCCCGGCTCAACGGGGCCGGCACAGGTCGATTCGGTGGCTCCGGCCTCTCCCACACCAACATGCCGCTCACCATACATCGCCTCGGACCGATACAGTGTATCGGTCAGTACGGTGTATCGAAGGAGAAGCGGCCATGACCATCGCCATCGTCGGAGCCGGCCTCGGCGGCCTGGCTCTCGCCCGTGTGCTGCACGTGAACGGCATGGATTGCGTCGTGTACGAACGAGAGTCGTCACGCGGTGCGCGCGGTCAGGGCGGCATGCTCGACATCCACTCCGGCCAGCGGGCGCTGCGCGAGGCCGGTCTGATCGACCGGTTCCACGCGATCGCCCGTGGTGAAGGCCAGGACATGCGTCTTCTCGAGCCGGACGGCACCCTGCTGCTCCAGGAGGACACGCCCGACGACGCCCCGCTCGCGCGACCCGAGGTCGACCGCGCCGACCTGCGCGACCTGCTGCTGGATTCCCTCCCCGACGACGTGGTGCGCTGGAGGCACGCGTTCACGTCCGCCGACAACGGCCTGCTGCACTTCGCCGACGGCAGCAGCGCGACGTATGACCTGCTGGTCGGCGCGGACGGCGCGCAGTCCCGCGTCCGCCCGCTGCTCACCGACGCCCGCCCGGCGCACATAGGCCAGAACGTCGTCGAGGTCGGCATCCCCGACATCGACCGCACGCACCCCGACCTCGCGGCGATGGTCGGGCGCGGCAACTACTGGGTGCTCGGCAACGGACTGTCCCTGGCGGCGCAGCGCAACGGCGACGGCCGCGTCCGCATCGGCCTCAGTTTCTACAACACCCCCGAGGACTGGTTCGCCACCAGCGGGATCCCGTTCGACGACCCGGCCGCCGCGCGGGCGCGGCTGATCGACCTGCTCCCCGGCTGGGACCCGCGGTTCACCGCGCTGATCGCGGCCTGCGACGACACGGTCGTCCCGAGGTCGATCAGCACCCTCCCGGTCGGCCTGACCTGGCCGTCGACGCCGGACGTCACGCTGGTCGGCGATGCCGCGCACCTGATGCCGCCGGTGGGGGAGGGCGCCAACATGGCGCTGCTCGACGGCGCCCTGCTCGGTCTCGCGCTGGCCGCGCACCCGGACGACTTCCCCGCCGCCGTCAGGGAGTACGAGCGCGAGATGTTCGAACGCACCGGCGCTGCCGCCCGGATGTCCGCGGACATCCAGGAACTGCTGATGTCGCCGGACGCCGGCAAGAAGATGCTCGCGTTCTTCCAACCCGGCTGAACGCGACCGCATACGCGGTTGTACGGCCCGACCGCCCTCCGCGCGTTCGGACAGCGCCTCCCCGAGATCCGGCCGGTCCGGCGCGGCCGACCCCGCCCACCAGGGGCTCTCCGGCCGGGAGGCGAAGAGGAAACGGGAAACCCCTGGTGCCGGCGGTCCGTCAGGGGTCACCGTGAGGGCCGACACGCGACCGAGGGCGGCGCCGGGCGCCGCCCCGTCTTTGGGGGAAGACCGCATGAGAGCACGACGCTGGGGAGGCGGGCTGGTCGCCGCCGTGGTGACCGCCCTGCTCCTCGCGCTCGTCCCGGCCGCCGCCGCCCGCGCGGCCGGGACCGGGGAGCAGAACTGGTGCAGCCTGCAGGGCATCGCCTCCGACGAGGCGCACTGGGCCGCGGACGCGGCCTGCCAGGAGTGGCGCAACCGCACGCTGTACACCTGGGGCGGCGGGCACGGCCCCGCGCCCGGCGCCAGTTACGGCACCATCGACATCCACGACCTGGAAGAGACCTGGAACGACCCGTACACCCGCGGCTTCGACTGCTCGGGGTTCGTCCGCTGGGCCTGGTACAAGGCCGTCGGGTGGGACATCCTCGGCGGCGGCACCGCCAAGTCGATGTACCAGAGTGCCGGGCGCACCTACCAGGCGGTGCACGGCAGCGGGGGCGGCAAGCCGGCCGTCTCCGACCTGGAGCCGGGGGACATCGTGTTCACCGGGGTCGGCGGCACGGTTGACAGCATCAGCCACGTGATGCTCTACCTCGGCGGCGGCTACGTCGTGGAGGCGTACCAGTCGCAGCACCCCGTCCGGGTGATCGACATCAACGCGCGCATCGACAACAACCGCCTGGTCGGGGTGGCGCGCATGCCGCAGGGCAGCCCCTTCACGGAGCCGCCCGGCTACGACGGCAGCCTCCAGGTCACCTGGGGCACCGACGTGGCCGTACGGCAGCACCCCAACAAGGCGGCGGCACTGGTGACCCGGCTGTCCGGGCCGGACCTGGTGTACGCCACGTGCCAGCAGCACGGGGAGACCGTCACCGCCGAGGGCTACACCAACGACGCCTGGACGTACCTGTCCAACCGCGGCGGCTGGATCAGCAACATCTACCTGAGGGGGCCGGCCTGGCTGCCCGAGGTGCCCGCCTGCACCGGCTCCGCCTACGACCCGCAGACCGGTTCCGGGGGCGGCGGCGACATCTCGCAGGGCGGCGCCTACAGCACCTGGGGCACCGGCGTGGCGGTCCGCTCGGAACCGTCCACGACCACCGGCACCACGGTGGCCCGGCTGGCCGGCCCGACGAGCGTCGCCGTGAGCTGCCAGACGCACGCGCAGACCGTGACGTCCGAGGGGTACACCAACGACGCCTGGTCCTACCTGCCGCAGTACGGCGGCTGGGTCACCAACATCTACATGCGCGGCGACGCCTGGCTGGCCGGGGTCCCCGCCTGCGACGGCAAGGGCACCTCCACGCCGGCCGGGGCGAGCCCGTACGGCACATGGGGCACCGGCGTGGCGGTCCACGCCTACCCGGCCACCGGGTCCGCCGTGGTGGTCCGGCTCGCCGGTCCGACCAACGTCGCGGTGTCCTGCCAGAAGCACGCGGAGTCGGTGACGGCCGAGGGCTACACCAACGACGCCTGGTCGTACCTGCCGGAGTACCAGGGCTGGATCAGCAACATCTACATGCGCGGCGACGCCTGGCTGTCCGGTGTGCCGAGCTGCGGCGCCCCGGGCGGCGCGATCTGAGCGACCCCGGTCCGCCACGGCCGGCGTGGTCCCACCGCTCACGGGGGCGGTGGGGCCCGTCGGCCCGTGGCCATTTCTCGACCGTGCGCACCCCTTCGCCCGCGACCCTGGGAACCACGCCCCGCCCCGCGCACTCCTCACCTTCCGACGGGCACGCCGGTCAGGCGGCCGGGGACAGGGGACGGCGCCCTCCGCGCCGTACGCGGCGGGGACGGGATGGACCGGACACCACACAGGCCGACCGAGCCCTTCGGCCCGGCACTGCGCGAACTGCGCCTGGAGCGCGGCCTGTCGCTGTCGGCGCTGGCCCGGCGCACCCACTACAGCAAGGGGTACCTGAGCAAGATCGAGACGGGCGGCAAGCCGGTCAACGCCGACGTCGCCCGGCGCTGCGACGAGGCGCTGGAGGCCGGCGGGACACTGCTCGCCCTGCTGCCGCCCGAGTCCGGGCCGCGAAGTACCCGGCTGTCAGGGGCCGATGACGAGGCGTCGCCCTGCCCCTATCCCGGGCTGTCCGCCTACGGCACCGAGGACGCGGGGCGCTTCTTCGGCCGCGAACGCGCCGTCGCGGGCCTGGTGGAACGCCTCGGACGACGGGCCGGCCAGGGCCCGCTGGCCGTGGTCGCCCCCTCCGGGGCCGGGAAGTCCTCGCTGCTCCGGGCCGGGCTGCTCCCCGCCCTGGCCGACGGCCCGTACGGCCGGTGGCCGGTCGCCTTCTGCACCCCCACCGCGCGGCCCCTGGACTCCCTCGGGCACGCGCTGGAGCAGGCCCTGGAGCCTGCCGCGGGCGGAACGCCGCAGGACCCGGGCGAACAGGGGCCGCCCTCCGCGCGTGCCGCCGTCCTCGTCGCCGCGCCGCGCGGAGGATGCGTCGTCGTGGTGGACCAGTTCGAGGAGACGTTCACGCTCTGCGAGGACGAGGCCGAGCGGCGCTCCTTCATCGCCGCCCTCACCGGGCTCGCCGCGACCGGTGACGCCCTCGTCGTCCTCGGGATCCGGGCCGACGTCACCGGACGCTGCCTGGAGTACCCCGCGCTCGTCCCCGTCATCAGCGACGGGCTGTTCGCGCTGGGCGCGATGAGCCCGGACGAGCTGCGCGAATGCATCGTGCGCCCGGCGCGCGAGGAGGGCACCGAGCTCGAACCGGGACTGGTGGAGGTCCTGCTGCGGGACCTGGGCGCTGCGGAGTCGCCGGAGTCGCCGGACTCCCCGGGGCACCCGGCGGGTGCCGTCCGGCCCGGCGGCGACCCCGGCGCGCTGCCGTTGCTCGCGCACGCCCTGATGGCCACCTGGCGGCAGCGCACGGGCCGCACCATGACCGTCCAGGGCTACCTCGCGGCGGGCGGCATCCACGGCTCCGTCGCCACCGCCGCCGAGGCGCTGTTCACCGCCCTGTCCCCGGCCGAGTAACTGGCCGCCCGCAGGATGCTGCTGCGGCTGGTCCGTGTCGGCGAGGACAACGAGCAGTCGCGGCGCCCCCGCGACACCGCCGACCTGCTGGACGGGCTGCCGGACACCGCCGCGGCCCGCACCGCGCTCGACTCCTTCGTCGCCGCGCGCCTGCTGACCGTCGGCACCGACCACGTCGAGATCGTCCACGAGGCGCTGCTGCGGGCCTGGCCGCGCCTGCGCACCTGGATCCACGCCGCCCGCGCCGACCTCCTGCTGCACCAGCAACTCGCCGCGGCCGCCCGCGAATGGGAACGCGAGGGCCGCGACCCCGCGCTGCTCCACCGCGGCGCACGACTGGCCGCCGCCCGCGAGTGGGCCGCGGGCCCCGGCCGTCGCGACGGCGAACTCAGCCCCGTGGAGGCGGACTTCCTCGCCGCGGCCGCCCACGAGGAGGACCTGCGGCGCACCCTCGTACGGCGCCGGGCCCGGCAGCAGCGGACCGGGCTGGTCGTGCTCGCCGTCCTGCTGGTGCTGGCGGTACTGGCGGGCGGCGTCGCCGTCGAGCAGCGCCTCGGCGCCGACCGGCAGCGCGCCACGGCGCTCTCCCAGGCGATGGCCGCCCGCTCCGCCGAACTGGCCGCCGGGCGGCCGGAGGCCGCGATGCTGCTGGCCGAGGCCGCCTACCGCACCGCCCCCACCACCGAGGCCCGCAGCGCCCTGCTCAGCACGCAGGCCAACGCCTTCGCCGGGCGGCTGACCGGCCACACGGCCGCCGTGAACGCCGTGGTGTTCTCCCCGGACGGCCGGCTGCTGGCGTCGGCGGGCTCCGACCGGACGGTACGGCTGTGGGACGTCGCCGGACGGACCGCGGCGGGCGTCCTCACCGGCCACCGCGGGCCCGTCCGGTCGGTCGCCTTCTCGCCGGACGGCCGGCTGCTCGCCTCGGCGAGCTCCGACGGCACCCTGCGGCTGTGGTCCGTACCGGAGCGCCGGACGGTCGCCGTGCTGACCGAACATCAAGGACCCGTACGCGCCGTGGCATTCGCACCCGACGGCCGCACGCTGGCCTCGGCCGGAGCCGACGGCACCGTACGGCTGTGGGACGCCGCGACCGGACGCCGGAAGGCCGTCCTCACCGGGCACACCGACGAGGTCCTCGCGCTGGCCTACCGCCCCGGCGGCCGGACGCTCGCCTCCGCGGGCGCCGACCGCACGGTGCGCCTGTGGGACACCCGGACCCGCCGGAGCACGACCGTGCTGCGCGACCACAGCGGCGACGTGCTCGCCCTCGCCTTCAGCCCGGACGGACGCACCCTCGCCAGCGGCGGCGCCGACCGCACCGTGCGCCTGCGGGACGTCGCCGCGCCGCGCCGCACCACCACCCTCGCCGGGCACGACGACGACGTGAACGGGCTCGCCTTCGGGCCCGGCGGCCACACGGTCGTCTCCGCGGGCGGCGACGGCACCGTCATCCGCTGGGACGTCCACACCCACCTGCCCGTCGAGACCCTCACCGGCCACACCGACTACGTGCTGTCCGTCGCCGTGGCCGCCCACGGCGACCTCCTCGCCACCGCGGGCTTCGACCGCACCGTCGTCCTGTGGGACCTCAGCCGCAGCACGCTGGGCGCCTCACCCGTCACCGAGGTGTGGAAGGCCGCCTACGCCCCCGACGGGCGCACCCTGGCCTCGGCCGGCGGCGACGGCACCGTACGGGTCTGGGACATGGCGCGCCACGCCCCCGCGTCCACCCTCACCGGGCACAGCGGCCCCGTCTACGACGTCGCCTTCAGCCCCGACGGCCGGCTGCTCGCCTCCGCGGGCGCCGACCGCACCGTACGGCTGTGGGACACCCGGACCCGGCGGAGCCGCGCCATATTGCGCGGCCACGACGGCGCCGTCTTCGCGCTCGCCTTCAGCCCCGACGGGCACACCCTCGCGACCGGCGGCGCCGACCGCACGGTGCGCCTGTGGGACACGGCGACCGGGCGCCGC
Source organism: Streptomyces sp. NPDC006207 (assembly GCF_040613835.1). Lineage (NCBI taxonomy): Bacteria > Bacillati > Actinomycetota > Actinomycetes > Kitasatosporales > Streptomycetaceae > Streptomyces > Streptomyces sp. NPDC006207. Next base: position 10,151 of record NZ_JBEXSX010000020.1, read on the forward strand.
GCGGCCACCCTCACCGGGCACACCGACTTCGTGAACTGCCGCGCCTTCAGCCGCGACGGCCGACTGCTGGCCAGCGGCAGCGACGACCTGACGCTCCGCCTGTGGCATCCCGCGACGGGGCGCCGCGCGGCCGTCCTGACCGGTCACACCGGTTCCGTGCGCGGCGTCGCCTTCGCCCCGGACGGCCGGACCCTCGCCAGCGGCGGCAACGACGGCACCGTCCGCCTGTGGGACGTCCCGCGGGCCCGCGCCGCAGGGGTCCTCACCAGCCACACCGGGTCCGTCCGGGGCGTCGCCTTCTCACCCGACGGCCGGACCCTCGCCAGCAGCGGCAACGACCGCACCGTACGGCTGTGGGACCCGGCGGCACGGAGCCTGACCGCCACCCTCACCGGGCACACCCGCGCCGCGTGGAGCGTCGCCTTCAGCCCCGACGGCGCGACCGTGGCCAGCGCCGGCAATGACGGCACCATCCGCCTCTGGGACCCGGACGTCCGCCACCGCACCGCCGTGCTCTGTCGCCTCGCCGGCCCCTCCGTCCCGGCCCGCTGGCGGCACCTGCTGCCCGGCTACGCCTGGCCGGGCGCCTGCGGTTCGTCCAGCGGCTGAGCTCCGGGTGACTCCCGAGGGCCGGCCTCCCGGCATGAGGCGGCCCAACCGGCAGGTGGGCCTTTCCGGTTCGTCCTGGCCCGTCACGGCGGCGGCGCGGGCCGCGTGGCTCCCGGTCGGCGCACGCCGTCCAGGCTGCGGACCGTGTCCGTGCGGAGTGGTCGTACCGGCACGCTGCTCCCCGCGTCTGTGGCGGTGAAGCCGGGGGAAGGGTTCCGCCGGGCCGGGACCCGGACGGAGCATGCGTGCGGGTGCCGGTGGCGGTGGGGGCCTGACCGTCCTGGGCCCGCCGCAACGGCGGTGGCGCGGGGGCGGAGCCTGCGTCCGAGGGGCCCGCGCAGCGGGCCCTGATGGCCTTCCGTCAGGTAGCGCGCGGCCCGTGGCGGCACAACTCCGCAGGGCGCGTGAAGCCCGCTCGATCCGCACCCGTCGCCGGGCGGCACCGGTCCTCGACCGGATTCCGTGGACCGGGGCGGGGAGTCGGGTGCACGGGTCGCGCACGCCCTCTCGTGCCGCTGCTCACGGTCCGCACGCGCCGATGTCGTGGCACCGGTAACCGTCGGGGGGCGCGCCGATGCGGCGGCGGCCGGGACGGTTCGGGCCTCCCCGGAAAAACCCGGTGCCCCCATCCGGTCCCGCTCACTACACTCGCGTTGATCGCGCGCCCCCCGACACCGTGGCGCGCTCCGTGACGAACGAAGGGAGCCCGGCCGTGCGTTACCGCACCGCAGCCGTCGTGCCCCCGTCACGCCATGAGGTGATCCTGGTGTCTTCGCAGGCCCGGTGCCCGCTGCGCGGCCGGCACCGGAAGTCCGCGACGACCATCTGACCCCCGCACACCCGCAACCGCACCAGCGGAGCCGGGGCCGGGGCCGACGGCCGGGTACGCCCTGCCGCGACCCGGTCGACGTGCACGGGGGCATCCTCACGGCCCGCACGCGGGCCGTCCCGTCCGGGAATCGCGCCGCCCACTCTCCGGATCACCCGAAAGGCCACCGGGCCATGCGCACCGTCAATCCGCTGACCGCCGTCCGCAACCTGGGCATCCTCGCCCACGTCGACGCGGGCAAGACCACCGTCACCGAACGGATCCTCTACCTCACCGGCGCCACCCACAAGCGCGGCGAGGTCCACGACGGCACGACCGTCACCGACTTCGACCCGCAGGAGCGCGACCGCGGCATCACCATCTTCGCCGCCGCCGTGAGCTGCGACTGGGACGGCCACCGGCTCAACCTGATCGACACCCCGGGCCACGTCGACTTCTCCGACGAGGTGGAGCGCTCCCTGCGCGTCCTGGACGGCGCGGTCGCCGTCTTCGACGCCGTCGCGGGCGTGGAGCCGCAGAGCGAGTCGGTGTGGCGGCGGGCCGACCGGCACGGCGTGCCGCGGATCGCGTTCGTCAACAAGCTGGACCGCGCCGGCGCCGACCTCGACGCCGCCGTCGGTTCGCTGCGCGAACGGCTGCACACCGTGCCGCTCGTCGTCCAGCTGCCGATCGGGCGTGAGGACGGCTTCACGGGCGTCGTGGACCTGCTGCGCATGCGCGCCCTGGTGTGGGCCGACGGCCACGGCACGTACGCCGAGGGCCCGGTGCCGGAGGACTTGCGTGAGGAGGCGCTGCGGCGCCGCCGTGCGCTGGAGGAGACGGTGGCGGAGCTGCATGCGGCCGCGTTCGAGGAGTTCTGCGAACGGTCGGCGCTGCCGGAGGCGACGCTGCGCTCCGCGCTGCGCGACCTGACGCTGGCTGGCGACGGCGTCGTGGTGCTGTGCGGCTCGGCGTACCGCAACCGCGGGATCGAACCGCTCCTGGAGGCCGTCGTCGACTACCTGCCGTCGCCGCTGGACGTCCCGGCGGTACGTCAGGCGGCCGACCCTGCGGCGCCGTTCACGGCGCTGGTGTTCAAGGTGAACGTCACCGCCACCGGGCGGCTGACCTACCTGCGGGTGTACGAGGGGACGATCAGGAAGGGGGACGCCGTGCTGGACACGCGCGCCGGACGCACCGAGCGGATCGGCCGGATCCTGCGGGTGCAGGCCGACCGGCACGTCGACGTCGACGCCGCGGTCGCCGGGGACATCGTCGCGGTGGTCGGGATCAAGTCCGCCGCCGCGGGGGCGACCCTGTGCGCCCCGGGGGCACCCCTGGTCCTCGAACCGCCGTCCGTGGCCGAGCCCGTTGTCTTCGTCGCGGTCGAGGCCGCCCGCAACACCGACACCGACCGCCTGGCGGTGGCCCTGGCCCGGCTGGCCGAGGAGGACCCCTCGCTGGCCGTGCGGACCGACCCCGAGACGGGGCAGACCGTCCTGTCCGGCATGGGCGAACTGCACCTGGAGGTGGCCGTGGAGAAGATCCGCCGCGAGCGGGGGCTGGACGTCCGCGTCGGACGGCCACAGGTTGCCTACCGGGAAACGCTCGTGCGCGGCGTGCCGGGGCTGGTCTTCCGGCACGTCAAACAGGAGGGCGGCGCGGGGCAGTTCGCGCACGTCGTCCTGGACGTCGAGCCGTCCGGGGAGTCCGCGTTCGCGTTCGTCTCGACGGTCGTCGGCGGGCGGGTGCCGAAGGAGTTCGTCCGCGCGGTCGAGGCCGGCTGCCGGGACGCCCTCGCCGAGGGCCCCCTCGGCGGCCACCCCGTCACGGGCGTGCGGGTCACCCTGACCGACGGCGCCACGCACTCCCGCGACTCCTCCGAGACGGCCTTCCGCACCGCGGGCCGCCTCGGGCTCCGGGAGGCGCTGCGCAGCGGCATCATGGCCCTGCTCGAACCGGTCGTCGAGCTCACGGTCACCGTCCCCGACGCCGCCGTGGGCACCGTCCTCGGCGACCTCGCCGCCCGCCGCGGCCGCGTCACCGGCTCGACGACGCGCTCCGGCACGGCGGTCGTCACGGCGACGGTGCCGCTGGCCGAACTGTTCGGCTACGCGACCCGCCTGCGCAGCCGCACCCAGGGCCGCGGCACCTTCACCACCCGCCCCGCCGGGTACGCCCCGGCCCCCGCGGGCACGGTGACCCGGTAGCCGACGCGCCCGGCCCCGCCCCCACGATCCCCGTGGGGCGGGGCCGGACCGCGTCGGGTCGGCTCACCCCTCCGCCATGAGGGCCTCGTTGACGGCCGCCACGCGCGCGTGGAGCGGGCCCTCGCGCACGATGTCGTCCCCGAGCCCCCGGCGGTGCGGCGCCACGTCGATGACGGTGACCAGGGTGTCGCCGAACCCGATCACCGCCCACCAGTCCTGTCCGGCCGCCCGGACACGCCACGTCGCCTTGACCCACCTCCCGGTGTCGGCCCGCACCTCCGCGGAGACCAGCTCCCAGGTCGCGGGGTCGAAGGCGAGCAGCGCCTCGACGGGTGCTCCGCGGCGCTCCAGGCGCTCGGTCACGTGCGGGCCGCGCGCGGTGAGCCGTACGGGCTCGCGCAGCACGTGCCGCACCCGCGCGAAGAGCGCCGCGGGGCCGGTGGCCACGTGGAAGCGGGCGGTGTCGAAGCGTGGTGCCAAGGGGGAGTCCTCACCGGGAACGCCGCCAACGCCGAAGGGCGATGGGCATCGTGACCAGGAAGGATACCGGCACACCCGCCGGCGGTGCGTCCGGCCGCGGCGACCTTGGCGGGATCGGGCCGCCGGGGTGGGGGCCGTATGCGGACGGCGTCGCCGCTGCGGCAGGATGTGTCACCTCGCGCCTGGACAACGCCTGTTCGGCGCGACTCCCCGAACATCCCCCGAACGTCCCCGAACGATGAGGCGACCAGTGACGACACACCACCCCCCGCGCCCCGTGCGTGAATCCGTACGCACGTGGGGAGGCGACCGGTGAACCGCGCCCTCACGCTGCACGACCTGATCGTCGCCGGTGCCGCGATCGCCGCCGGCGCCCTGGCGGGGCTGCTGCTGCGGCTGGCCCTGAAGTGGCTGGGCGAGCGGGCCAGGTCGACGAGGTGGGGCGGTGACGACATCGTCGTCGCCGCCCTGCGCACCGTCGTGCCGTGGGCCGCACTGGCGTCGGGCGCCTGGGTGGCCGCCGCGGCGCTGCCGCTGACCCGCATCGTCGACCGCACCGTCAACCAGGTGCTCGTGGCGGTGCTGATCCTGGCGGCCACGGTCGCCGCGGGCCGCATGGTCGCCGAGACGGTACGGTCGCTGGCGCTGGCCCGGTCCGGGGTCGCGGCCTCCGCGACGATCTTCGTCAACATCACCCGTGTCGTCGTGCTGGGGATGGGCTTCCTGGTCCTGCTGCAGACCCTGGGCATCTCCGTCACGCCCCTGATCACCGCCCTCGGCGTCGGCGGTCTCGCCGTCGCCCTGGCCCTGCAGGACACCCTCGCCAACCTCTTCGCGGGCGTCCACATCCTCGCGTCCAAGACCGTGCAGCCCGGGGACTACATACGTCTCAGCAGCGGCGAGGAGGGCTACGTCGTCGACATCAACTGGCGCAACACCGTGGTGCGCCAACTGTCGGACAACCTGGTGATCATCCCCAACGCCAAGCTCGCGAGCGCGATCGCCACCAACTTCCACCAGCCCGAGCAGCAGATGTCGCTCATCGTCCAGGCGGGCGTGGGCTACGGCAACGACCTCGAGCACGTGGAGCGGGTGACCATCGAGGTCGCGGGCGAGGTCATGGCCCACGTCGAGGGCGGCATCCCCGAGCACGAGACGGTCGTCCGCTTCCACACCTTCGGCGAGTCGCGGATCGACTTCTCGGTGATCCTGCGGACGTCGGAGTACGGGGAGCAGTACCGGATCAAGCACGAGTTCATCAAGCGCCTGCACCGCCGCTACCAGGAGGAGGGCATCGAGATCTCCTTCCCGACGCGGAACGTGGTGCTGCGTCAGGAGCAGCAGGACGCGATAACGCTGCCGCACCAGCGCACGGTCCCGGCGCCGGACCCCACCCCCGGCGGCTGACGGCCGCCCGCCGGGCACGCACTTCGGTGCGTGCCCGGCGGACTTCCTCCCGCTGGGACCGCGCCCTCGGCGCCGCCACCTACTCGGCCTCCTCGGATTCCGGCAGGTGGCAGGGGCCCGACCCCATCGGGAGCGCCATCCGATCTCGGCGACGATGCGGTCGTTCGGCCTGGAGGTGGCCACACGCGTCGCGGTGAATTCGGTGGTCTTCCGTTCGTCTCGTCAGAACCTCACCACCTGGGGCACGTACATCGAGATGGCCTCGCGGCTATGTGAGCCGACGCTCCTGGCCCTCGGTGTCCTCGCGGTCCGCGGGCGCGCGCGTCAAGCGGTGATGCAGCACAGCGGCCCGGCTCCCCTCGGTGGGGTTCCGGGCCGCTGTGCTGCGCCGTGGCGCGTGTCGGCCGAAGTGCAGTGGCTACCACCAGATGACGACGTATCCGGGGCCGCCGTTCTCGCCGCCGGCGTCCGGGCCGACGCCGCGTGCGCCGCCTGAGCCGCCGATGCCTGCACCCGGCGGCGCCGGCTGGATGATGCCGTCCACTGCCGGACGGCCTCCCTGGGCACCGGGCCCACCCGGGGCGACGCCCGAGCCATCTCCGCCGTTGGCGCCTTGTCGGACTGTGCCCTGGCCAGGACAGAAGGCCGTGCCGCCAGCGCCACCGTTGAGGTGCGACCCGAATACGCCGCCGTTGGCAGTCACGACGTCGCCGAGGCCGTTGTCCACCGTGCTGGGTGTGCCCAGATCGCCGGGAAAGGACGGGGGTGCGCCCGAGCCTCCCGTGCCGACGTCCACCGCGACTGGTGTGCCCGGCTGGACGGGAAGGACGCACCAAGCGAAGCCTCCGGCGCCGCCACCGGATCCACTGTTGTTAACGTCGCCTCCACCACCGCCCCCGCCGCCGCCCCACGCCTGGACGAACACCGTGGTGACGTTGGCGGGCGGCACGAATTGACCGTCGTTCTGGAAGTCCACCAGGCCGTGGGCCGGGGCGACACCGGGCGGGCCCTGTGGCCCCGGCGGCCCGACAGGTCCGGCGGGCCCGTCAGGTCCCTGCTGGCCGGTCTCGCCCGGAGGCCCCTGAGGTCCGGCGGGTCCGGCGGGTCCCTGCGATCCGGGAGGCCCAGGCGGGCCGGGAGGCCCTGGTGGGCCGGGTATCCCGGGGCGGCCCGGGTGACCGTGGCCAGGGCGGCTGGGGCAGTACCCGGGGAAGTAGGGGAAGAGGAAGCACGGGCCGGCGAGCCCGGCTTGAGCGTCGGGCTTCACGGCGGCGGCCTCGCGACCGTCGGCGTACGCGGCACCCGAGAGAGCACTGGACGCCAAGGCCACGCTCGCGGCCACCGTCCACATCCGCAGACCACCTCGGCGTCGCCCTCGGGCTCCATGGGGCATGGCTATTCGAGACAACACGCCACCTCCAGCAAGGGGGCCCGCAACGCGCGGCAGAGGCCGGATCACCAGGAGAGGAGAGCTGTCGGAGACAGCAGCGAGCCCACAGCAAGAATCGCCCTGCCTGTTGCGTCGTGCACATTCAGTAGCCGACCGGGTGATTTTGTCCCCGCATCGGCCCGGCACTCCTGCAAGGGCCCCGGGCGGCTGTGCTGCGCCGTGGCGCCGACTGGCGGCCGCGACCTCGGCGGCCGGGAGGAGGCCGGCGAAGAGGCCGGCCTCCTCTACGAGCGTGCTGAGCGGGGCAGATGGTGCATCGGCACTCTCAGAGCCGCTAGCTGCGAGCGCACGCGACTTCGGTCAGAGTCAGGGCGCTGTCCGAGCTGAGCGCCCATGTCGTGCCAGTCCAGATGACCCAGGGCGTCGGGACGGGGTCATCCCCGCTGGCGTCAGTGACGGCCCCACCGGTGACGGCCGCGCAGATGGCCTGCCAAGTCTCAGACCGGAATCCGACGTTCAGACCGTTGATCATTGGCCCGTTGCACAACGAACTGGCTGCGGTAGTGGTGGTGCTCGCACAAGTAAGCGTCGCGCCGTGCACGATCTGGGTCGAGAGGAACTGACCGAAGACCGGTTCCGATCCCGGCGGCCCCGCCGGTCCGGTGTCGCCCTTCGGCCCTTGCGGCCCAGCGGGACCCACCGGCCCTTG
>NZ_JBEXSX010000020.1:17860-138534 GCF_040613835.1 Streptomyces sp. NPDC006207
ATGCTGGCCGGGATCGCCCTTCGGCCCTTGAGGCCCGGCGGGACCCACCGGCCCTTGCTGGCCGGGATCGCCCTTCGGCCCTTGAGGCCCGGCGGGACCCACCGGCCCTTGCTGGCCGGGATCGCCCTTCGGCCCTTGAGGCCCGGCGGGGCCCTGCGGCCCGGCGGGGCCCTGCGGGCCGGGAGGTCCAGGCGGACCGGGGCGACCAGGGCGGCCGTGGTGGCCGGAGCAGTATCCGGGAAGCCCCGGGATGAAGAAGCACGGGTCGCCGGAACTGTTCTGGGCGCCGGGTTTCGCGACGTCAGCGTGGCCACCGTCCGCATACGCCGCACCCGTCACTGCGCAGGACGCCAGGGCCACGCTCGCGGCCACCGTCCACGCCCGCATACGGCCTTGGCGCCGCCGTGTAGACGCCTGAGGCTCGGCTATTCGGGACAACACGTCACCTCCAGGGAGGGGTTCGCGATCGCGGCCGACCCCGTTTCCAGGGAGCGGCGCTGTCATGGGCAGCAGCGAACCCAACGCAAGAATCGCCCAGCGTGGCGACTCAGGCACGCTCGGTAGCCGAATGGGTGATGCTCGGTCCTCACGGCAGCGAGCGGCTGGTCCTCGGTGAGGGTCATGCGGGCCGCGACCGCCGGCCATGTCACGGCGGGCACGGTCCAGGCGCGGGCCGTGGGCACCCTCACCCCACTGGCGGGCGACCGGTACCGGCGCGGTTACCGCGACGGCCGGGACGACGAACGCCACGACGCCCGCTCACGCCCGCGCTGCCGGAACCAATGGGACTCCTACCGCCCCCAGAGCTGGAACTCCTACTGCTGAGCCCGACCTATCATGATCCCCTCAGAACCTGGGCGCGGGGGGACGAGAGTTGACCACTGGGGACAACGACCGGGTCTTCACCGGGAGCTGGGTCATCGAGACCAACCTGCGGCCCCTGTGCGAGTCGGTGGCGCACTTCACGGGGTACGGGTTCGACGACCGGGACTGGCAGGCGATCGACGCGGCCCTCCCGCCGACGGACGTCGAGCGGCACGACGGCTGGTACGCGTACCCGCTGTCGGGCCGTGTGCCGCTGACGCTGCTCGTCGCGGGCGACCCCGGTTCCTCCGTGGTGTTCGTGCGGTTCGCGGGCGAGCCCGGCGAGGGCGAGAGGGCCCGGATCGAGGCGGCGCTCCACATCTTCGCGACCTGGGCCGTGCGATGACGGCCGCTACTGGCACACGCGCTTGAAGTCGTCCGCCCCCACCCGTGCGCGGAAGCGCACCTCGTGGCCCGCGGAGTCGGTGAAGACCGCCGACGTCGGTGACAGCAGCGTCATCGTGCCCCGCTGCGTGGGGTTGTCCCAGTCCGGCGGGGGGTTGAAGGCGCCGCCGGAGAGCGGGGTCTCCGCCTCGAAGTACGTCGAGCCGATGAGGGCCTCGTCGATCCCGCAGTGGGTGTACAGCTCGTAGGGGATGGAGGTCGGGGCCGGGGCGGTCGGGAACCGGACGGACGGAGCAGGGGCAGTGGGGAGCGCCACGCGGGGGGCGTCCCGGTCGGCGCAGCCCGCGAGGGCGGCGGCGAGGGCGGCGGCAGCGGCCGCGAGGGCGGCGGTGCGTGCGAAGTGCCTGGTGGTCATGGCGGTTGGACGTGGTTGCCGCAGGGTGGGTTCCGTCGGCGCCGCCCGTTCAGGGCGCCGCCGCCCGCGGGCTGCCGCGCCCGACCGGGACGCAGGTCGCGGCGACCAGGAGCGCGGCCGCGACGCCCGTCACGAGGACCGGGGCAGGGGTGAACGTGGCGGCGAGGATCGCCGCCGCGGCGAGCGCGTGCACCACGTCGGGCGCGGTGGGGTGCACGGCGGTCCGGCGGTGCAGGAGCCACACGGACAGGACGAACCCGGCGACGGGCACCGTGTAGGCGGCCGCCGCGCCGTGGGCGCCCAGATGGCCGTGCCCGGTCGCCTGGGCGACGTTGACGGCGAGTCCGGCACCCACCGCCGCGGCGCAGGCGAAGACCGCGTAGTGGCCGTAGCCCCACAACGTGGCCGTGGTGAAGCTGTTGAGGCGGCGGGAGGCATTCTGGGCGAAGTACAGCCACCACAGGGCGCAGACGGTGAGGGTGCCGCCCAGCACCAGCGTGGCGATGTCGCCGAACGTGGCGTCGGTGTCGAGGGCGGTACGTACCGCCCCGGCGGCGGCCGTGATGGACTCGCCCAGCACGATGAGGGTGAACAGGCCAAAGCGCTCGGCGATGTGGCGCGGGTGCCAGGTGGTGTGGGCCGCCCGCTCGGCCCACACGGGAACGGCGAGTTCGGCCAGGGCGAGTACGGCGTGCGCCGGGAGGCGGATGTCGCCCGGCACCACCAGGTGCGCCAGCCAGCCGGTCTGCACCACCAGGATCCCCGCGGCGTACCGCAGACAGCACCGGCGCCGCTCGGGGTCGGAGCCGGCGGCCCGCAGCCACTGGCTGACCATGGCGAGCCGCATGACGACGTAGCCCCAGGTGATGACGGTGTAGTCGCCGTGCTGCAGGGCGGCCGCCGTGCCCGCGGACATGACGAGGGCGCCGCTGATCTGCACGACGGTGAGCAGGCGGTACGGGACGTCGTCCGTGTCGTAGGCGGAGGCGAACCAGGTGAAGTTCATCCACGCCCACCAGATCGCGAAGAACACCAGCGCGTAGCCGAGGACACCGCGCCCGACGTGCCCTCCGGCCAGTTCCTCCTCGAACGCGGCGGACGTCTGCGCGACGGCCACCACGAAGCAGAGGTCGAAGAAGAGCTCCAGCGCGGTGGCGGTGCGGTGCTTCTCGTCGGCGACGCGGGCGACCATCCGCCGCCGCCACGCCGTGGCGGTGTTCTGCGGCGCGCTCACGCCGCTCCCGTCCCCGCAGCGCACGCCGTGCCGCGCCGTCCGGGAACCGCTTCCTCGCTCACGGCACGCTTCCTCACATTCCCGGGGACAGGGCTCTGCTTCCTCCACTGAGACCGGACGTCCTGCGCGCGTGTGACACACCCCGGGGAACGGGGCGTCACCGGGCGCGCCGCCCCGTCCCGCGGTGCCGGGGTTGTCACACTTCGCGGGCGGCGCCGGTCGGAAGCGGTGGATGCCCGGTCGTCCTCGCGTGACCGCCTCCGGTTCCCGAGGCCGTCTCCCGTTCACCCCCGAAAGGTTTCTCATGGCAGGCCATGGCGTTCCCGAACCTGTCGGCGACGATCCCCTGGCGCGGTCGTCCACCGCCGGGGAACCGGCTCCCGCGACGGGCGCCAGTCGTACGAGCGTCGACAAGTACGGGGTGCTCGTCGGGTACAGCGGCTCAGCCCCCAGCAGGCGGGCGCTGTCGTACGCGGCCGGAATGGCGCGGCGCACCGGCGCGGCGCTCCTCATCGTCCACGTCGCGAAGGAGAACCCCGTCGCGTCGCTGCTCGGCTACGAGAACCCGGGTGGCGGCTGCGGGCCGCACGCCGGCGGCACGCACACGCTGCTGGGGCAGCTCGCCTGCGAGGACCATCTGTCGGGGCTGCCGTGGACGCTCATCCACCGCAGGGGCGCCGTCGCGCAGGAGCTGGAGAAGGCCGGCCGAAAGTACCGGGCGAACGCCATCATCGTCGGCCGCAGGCGCGGGGCCGGCATCCGGCTCTTCCGCCCGATCTCCGACCGGCTGGCGCGCAGCGCCCAGCGGCCGGTCATCGTCGTCCCCTGACGGCGGCCCCCGGAACCCTCTGCGCGGCCGCCCGGCCGGGGGCCGGCCTTCCTTCGGGAAGGCCGGCCCCCGGCTCGGCATGGAACGGTCGGCACCTCGGTCTGCGGTCAGCGGGAACTGATCAGCAGGCCGGGTACGACGGTTCGGCCGGTGCGGAACTCGGTGTACGCCCACTGCTCGACGTCGGGCTGCGGACCCACGGGGTTCAGTGTCACCTGCGCGTTCCCGCCCCGCTGCACCGCGGACGGTGTGGTCAAGGTGGCGTTGCGCCGGTCGGCCTTCTCAGGGATGACGGTCACCCCGAGCCGGTAGGGAATGTCGGGTGACGTGGCCGTCTGGGCGTGCACGTAGGCGGTGTAGACGCCGGGTTCGGGGAAGAACCGGACGCTGCGCTCGTTGCTGTGCCACGACGCCCAGCTCCGGTCGACCAGCTTGCCGTCCTTGTAGAGGTACAGGTCGAGATTGGTGTTGGGGTCGTCCGAGGCCGTCTGCACGACGAGTCCGGCCGCGCCGCGCGGCACGGTGATCTTCGTGCCTTGGGTGCCCACCCCGCCGGGGGAGAAGACGCCGCCGCTGACGGAGGTCGTGAGCTTCTTGTCCGTCCAGGTCACGGGGGTGTACCCGGTGGTGCGGCCGGCCAGCGGGCCGGTGAAGCCCGGTTCCAGGAAGCCTTGGCCCTGGCCGCCGGTGCGGCCGAACTCGATTCCCGTGTCGTCGTACGGCCGCGGCGTGAAGCCCCACGGACGGCCGGCGACCGTCAGGCGCACGCGGTGCTTGGCGCTGCTGAAGACCAGTGAGCCGGTGGTGTAGCGGTCCCAGGTCGCGGTGCCGCGCTCCAGGGTGATGGTCACCGTGGCGGTGGCACCGGGCTTCACCGAGATCGTCCGGGGGCTGACCGTCACCTTCATACCGGCCAGTCCCTCGACGCGCGCCGTGTACGTCTCGGTTCGCGTGCCGACGTTGGTCAGCCGACGCGTGAGGCGCACCGGCTTCGTCCCGTCGTACTCGCGCAGCGCGATCGAGGGCAGGTTGATCTCCTTGCCGTCCGGAGTCGCCGCGGAAGCGAAGGCGGTCAGTTCGGCTGCGGAAGGCTCGATCACCAGGCCCGGGTCGTCGGCGGACGAGGTACGGGGCATGCCGGAGCCCTGCTGCAGCGGGCTGGCCGTGCCCTTGGTGTCGGTGGCGGTGGTGCGCAGGGCCGAGGCGGTCGCGCCGGGCGACCACTTCGGGTGCCGGGTGCGCAGCAGCGCGGCCATGCCGGCCACGTGCGGGGCCGCCATGGAGGTACCCGAGTACGCGTCGAAGAGACGCCCGCCGTCCATCGGCGACACCGCCGCCACCACGTCGATGCCGTCCGCGACGAGGTCGGGCTTCTGCAGTCCGGTGTGGACCTGGTCGGGGCCGTACGACGAGAGGCCGGCCACGCTCGGCAGTCCCACGAGGCTGCTGCCGTCGCCGCCCTCGACCAGCGACGCGGTCCCGTCCGTACGGTGCGCCCACAGGTAGTTGAAGAGCTTGCCCGCCTGTTCGGCGCTCCATAGGTAGACGGTCGGGAAGTCGTAGATCACGTTGAGCCGGGTGTTGCCGGTCGACTGGAACAGCACCACGCCGACACCGCCGGCGGCCTTGACCGTCGCCACCGCGTCGACGGGGTCGATGAAGTCGCAGGCCACGATCTTGCCCTTGACCTTGGCGGGGTCGAGACTTCCGGACCAGCAGTACTGCGCGCCGTCGTCGAGCGATCCGGCCTGGTCGGCGAAGACGATGGGGGTGCTGCGACGGGACGGCAGCTGGTCCATCGACGTGCCGACGATGCGGGTGCCGTCGCCGAGCCGCACGGTCGCCTCGTGGGAACGCTCCACCGTCGCGCCCACCGTGGTCACCCACGGTTCGGCGTTGCTGACCATTCCGGACATGCCGTCGTTGCCGGCCGCCGCGGCGACGAAGACGCCGGCGAGGTAGGCGTTGAGGAAGGCGTCCCCGATCGGGCTGTTGGGCTGGTAGTCGCCCATCGAGTTGCCGATCGAGTAGTTGATGACCTGGACACCGTCGGCCACGGCCGCGTCGATCGCCGCGATGATGTCTGCGTCCGTGCCCGAGCCGCCCCAAAGGGCCTTGTACACGGCGATCCGCGCGTCGGGCGCCACTCCGGAGATCGCGCCGTAGTCATGCCCGAGGACCATCGCGTGCTTGACGGGAAGACCCGCCGCGGTGGAGGCGGTGTGGGTGCCGTGTCCGTTCATGTCTCGCGCCGAGAGGGTCTCCCCGTCGGGGAGCGAGCCGTAGGCGCTGAGCCACCCGTCGGCGAAGTACCGGGCGCCGACGATCTTGCCGTTGCAGGCGCCGGCGGGGAAGCCCTCACCGGTCTGGCAGGTGCCGTGCCAGCCCGCCGGCCGCGGCATGGTGGCAGCGAAGGAGGCGCTCTCCGGCCAGATGCCGGTGTCGATCACGCCGATGACCACATCGGAGCCGTGAGCCGGCTTGGTCTGCGTCGCGGTCTGCGGAGCCCTACCCGTCGGCGCCTGTGCCGGGGGCTGCGCCGCCTGCGTTGTCCCGGTCGTCGCCGCGTCGGCCTTCACGAGACGGGCCGGGGTGACCGCCGCGACGCGCGGGTCCTTGGACAGCTTGCCGGCCTGCGCGCCGGTCAGTTTGACGGCGAAGCCGTTGAAGGCGGTCGTGTAGGTCCGCTGAGCCCGCACACCGAAGTCGCCGAGTACGTCACGCTGCGCTTCGCCCAGGTGCTGCCGGTACTTCTCGGCCGCGGCCGAATGGGGCTGGAGTTCCTGCCCGGCCACCGGCCTCGTCGCCGCGAGGCCCTTGACGCCGCCCGTGTACGAAGTGACGGGCGCTTCCCGCAGCCGCACGACGTACTGCCCCTTGATGGTGCCGGGCTGCGCGGCGGTGTGCAGGGCGCCACCGCCCGTGAGGGCGGCTCGGGAGTGGTCGTACTGGCCCAGCCTCAGGTCCGGCAGCGGAGCGCCGGTCTGTGCCGCGGCCGGCCCGATGTTCCCCAAGCCGCTGAATATGGTGGCGAAAACGGTGATTGCCGACGCCGCGACGATGCGGCGTCGTCGTCGTCGAAGGCTCGCGCTCGTGACCACGAGTCTCCTCCCATGAAGTGAACGGTGTGAATGTCCGTCACACCCAACCTCCGACCGATTACGAGAAGATCACGTTCGAATGACGATCCGTCCCGCCCGGCGTTGCCACGCCCGCCTGTTGGGGGCATTTCACCGCCGCGGGCGCGGTGGGTTCCCCGCGACGGGAACGGCGCCCGGTCGCTCGCCGAAGTGCGGGTGACCGAGCCTCGCAAAGCCCTGAGCAGCGCGAACTCGGATACGGGTGGTGGCGGTTCGGTCCGCGCTCCTGGGTGCTGATCGCGGGGTTCCCGGGAGGCGGCACGTTGCCGCGGCCCTGAGCGACGTCCGCACCCAACTGCCTGTCGTTTTGCAGACAGGTGTCGGGATGCCGACACCGCGAGCACCTTCACGGGTGACCGAGTGAACCAGCAGAGCGCCTGATCTAGCTCATCTGACGCCGGACCAGCTCGTGCAGCCGGCCGCCGGGGTCCGCCAGCAGGTCGGAGGGGCGGCCCTCCTCGACGACGCGGCCGTCCTCCATGACGACGACGCGGTCGGCGTCCATGACGGTGGAGAGCCGGTGGGCGATCACGACACGGCTGGCGCGCAGCCGCCGGGTGCTGTCGATGACGGTGCGCTGGGTCTCGTTGTCGAGGGCGCTGGTGGCCTCGTCGAGGAAGAGGATGCGGGGCCGCCGGATCAGGGCCTGGGCGATCATCAGGCGCTGGCGCTGGCCGCCGGAGATGGTGCTGCCGCCCGCGATCATGGTGTGCAGGCCCATGGGCATGCGCTTGATGTCCTCGGCGAGACCGGCCATGGCGGCGGCCTCCATCGCCTCCTCCTGGGTGTGGACCTCGGCGCCGCAGATGCAGTCGAGGATCGAGCCGGTGAACGGCTGGGCGTTCTGCAGCACCACGCCGCACTGCCGGCGGACCGCGCCCTGGTCGAGCGCGGCCAGGTCCTGGCCGTCGTAGAGGACGCTGCCGGACGCGGGTCGGTCGAAGCCGATGAGCAGGCGCAGCAGGGTGGACTTGCCGCAGCCGCTGGGGCCGACGATCGCCACGAACTCGCCGGGCCCGACCCGCAGGGAGACGTCGTCGAGGACGAGCGGGCCGTCGCCGGAGTAGCGGAAGGAGAGGTTGCGGGCCTCGATCGCGCCGGACAGGACGCCCGGCTGGGTGCTGCCGCCGCGCACCTCGGGGGTCTCGTCGAGGATCGGTTTGACCTGCTCGTACATCGGCAGCACCGCCGCGGCCGACAGCAGCGCCCCGGTGAGCTGGGTGACCGAGGTCAGCAGCATCGTCATGGCGGTGCTGAAGGTGAGGAAGCCGGACGCGGACAGCGAGCCCCGGGCCGGGCCGGCCAGCAGCATGAACATGATGAGGGAGCACAGCGGCAGGTAGACCGCGTTGAGCACGGTGGTGATGTTCTTGATGCGGCCCGCGCGCTGCTGGAGTTCGCGGCTGCGGGCGAAGCGGCGGGCCCAGGCGGCGTAGGCGAAGCTCTCGGCGGCGGCGACGCGGAGCTTGGGCAGGCCGCGCAGGGTCTGGAAGGCCTCGTTGTTCAGCTTGTTGCCGAGCACCACCAGCCGTCGCTGCCAGCGCAGTTCCCACAGCCCGAGGCCGAGGAGCAGGGCCCCGATGACGACGAGCATGCCGAGGGCGGCGAGCGCGAGCGGGACGCTGTACAGGAGCAGGAGGACGAGGTTCATCGCGCCGACCGTCGTCGCCTGGACGGCGACCGGGCCCACCCCGGCGAGCACCCGGCGGATGGCGCTGATGCCCATCGCGGCACTGGCGAGCTCGCCGGTCGAGCGGCCGGCGAAGAACCCGGTCGGCAGGCGCAGCAGACGGTCCCACACGGCGGGCTGCAAGGTGGCCTCGATGCGGCCCTCGATGCGCAGCACGGTGAGGTTCTGCATCAGCATGAAGACGGCGCAGACCAGGCCGGTGACGACGACGGCCAGGGCGGCCTGGACGATCAGCCCGGTCTCCGCGTCGGGTACGTACGTGCCCAGCACCTGCCCGGTCGCGATGGGCACGAACGCACCGAGGCCCACGGTGACCAGACTGCTCAGGACGAGGTTGCGCAGATCGCCCGCCGAGCCCCGAAGGCTGAAGCGCAGCAGCCGCGTCAGCCCGGTGCCCCGTTCGGGGAGCGGCCGGTAGAGCATGACCGCGCGCTCATCGAAGTCCTCCGCGTTGTGGTCGGCGACCCGCACGCGGCTGCTGCCGCCGGGCCCCACCGCCTCGTAGCCGCCGCGCCGCCACAGCAGGGCCACCGGCGCGCCGGACGCGGCGCGCCGGCCGACCAGGGGGCCGGTGTTCTCCCGCCACCAGGCGCCGTCGAGGCGTACCGGGCGGGTGCGGATGCCGGAGGTGACGGCGACCCGCTCGACCGGGTCCATGCGGTCGCTGACCGCGCCGCTGCGCGACGGCGGGGTGAGGGTGATCCCGGCGGCCTCGGCGACCTGCCGGCAGACGGCGTACGTCGTGTCGTCGGAGGCCTCGGCGGTACGCGCGGGGGCCTTGCGGGAGGTGGCGATGGAGGCCAGCAGATCGCGGTCGGCCTGCTCGCGGACGGCCTCCCCGGCCCTGATGCCCGCGGCCGTGCGGTCCTCGTGGGCGCGCTCCAGGCCCTCGATCCAGCCGTCCAGCGTCGACAGCAGCCGGTACTGCTGGTTGACCATGCTCTGCCACATCGCGCCGTCGAGGAGCAGGTCGCCCGCCGCCTCCGCGGAGTACGCGGCGCCGTACTGCACGCTGCCCGGCAGGACCGGCAGCCACAGGATGTCGTCGTCGGCGACGTGCTCGCCGTCCGTGGTGCGGCCGGTCAGCGGGGCCTCGTAGAGCACCCGCTGGCTGCGCCCGACACCGAGTGCGAAGGCGTGCTCGAGGAGGCTGAGGGCGAGCTCCTGGGTGTCGTGGCCGGCGCCGTACGGGCCCTGCTGCGCCCAGCCGTCGCCGTGCGCCGTGTGGTGCGGGTGGGGCGGCCGATACAGCTCGCGCAGCGGGACGCGGCGCAGGAAGCAGCCCTGCAGCGGGCGTCCGACGAGGGTGTGCCGGGGCCCCTCGACCGGGCCGAGGAGGAGGGTGCCGGGTTCCAGGCGGCCCAGGTAGTGCCAGTGGCCCTGCTGGGCGGCGTCGACCGCGAACAGGTCGAGGGCGCCGGCCACCACGAGCCACAGCACGTGCGGGCCCTCCAGGGGCAGGCTGCGCAGGCCGGTGCAGTCGACGGGGCCGCCGAGCCCGCCGAGGGCGGTCAGGACCGGATCGCCGGCGGCGGTGCCGGGCTGTACGGGGATCACCTCAGTGCTCCTTGACCAGGGCGGCGTACGCGCCGCCCGCCGCTATCAGCTCCTCGTGACGTCCGCGCTCGACGACCGTGCCGTGGTCGAGGACCACGATCTCGTCGCTGTCGCGGACCGTGCTGAGCCGGTGCGCGATCACCACGCAGGCGCAGCCGCGGCGCCGCAGGTTGTCGATGATGACCTGCTCGGTCTCCGCGTCGAGGGCGCTGGTCACCTCGTCGAGCACCAGCACGCTGGGCCGCCGGACCAGGGCCCGGGCGATCTCCAGCCGCTGCCGCTGCCCGCCGGAGAAGTTGCGGCCGTCCTGCTCGACGTGGCTGTGGACGCCGCCGGGGCGGCGGGCGACGACCTCGTACAGGCAGGCGTCGCGCAGCGCGGCCTCGACGTCCCCGTCGGGGATGGAGGGGTCCCACAGCGCGACGTTGTCGCGCACCGTGCCCTCGAAGAGGAAGACGTCCTGGTCGACGAAGGAGACGGAGGCGGCCAGGGACCCGCGCGGGATGTCCTCCAGGCGCTGCCCGTCGATGCGGATCGTGCCCTCCCAGGGGATGTAGAGACCTGCGATCAGCCGGGAGACGGTGGACTTGCCGCTGCCGGAGCCGCCGACGAGCGCGACCTGGCGGCCGGGCGCGACGGACAGTGAGAACCCGGACAGCAGCGGCTTGTCGAGGGGGCTGTAGCCGAAGGTGACGTCCTCCAGCGTGACGTGGCCCTTCAGCCGGCGGGTGCTCGCCCCGGACTCGGGGCGCGCGTACAGCGAGTCGACGGGGAAGTTCTCGACGTCCTTGAGCCGCACCACGTCGGCGGCGAAGTCCTGGATGCGGCCGGCGACGCCGTTGAGCCGGGTGATGGGCGCGGTGAACCGGACGACCAGGGACTGGAAGGCGACGAGCAGGCCGATCGAGATGTGCCCCTCCACCGCCCGCAGCCCGCCGATCCACAGGATGAGCGCGCTGTTGAGCGTCGCGAGGGTCGGGGCGACGACCGACAGCCAGGCGCTGGGCACGCCGAGGCGCTGCTGCTCCTCCAGCGTGGCGGCGTGCTGCCCGGCCCAGCGGCGGAAGTAGCCGTTCTCGCCGCCGGTGGCCTTCATCGTCTCGATCAACTGCAGGCCGGTGTACGAGGTGTTGGTGAGCCGGGCGCTGTCGGCGCGCAGCTTCTGCGTCCGGGTGGCCCGCAGCCGTGTCACCACGCGCATGGCGACGGCGTTGAGCAGGGCGATCCCCACCCCGAGGACGGTGAGTTGCGGGTCGTACGTCCACATCAGCAGCGCGTAGAGCACGACGACGACGCCGTCGACGGCCGCGGCGGCCAGGTCGCGGGCGAGGGTCTCGGCGACCGCGTCGTTGGACTGCAGGCGCTGTACGAGGTCGGCCGGATTGCGCTGGGTGAAGAAGGTGACCGGCAGCCGCAGCAGGTGGCGCAGGAAGCGGGCGCTGCCGAGGGTGGAGGAGATGATGCGGCCGCGCAGCAGGTTGGACTGCTGGACCGCGGTGAGCGCGGCGGTGAGCGCCACCATCGCGGCCATCGACGCGAACAGCGTGCCCAGCAATGAGGTCTGGTCGCCGATCAGGAACAGGTCGATGTACGTGCGGCTGAGCGCGGGCAGCGCGGCCCCGACCGCGACCAGCAGGAGGCTGGCCACCAGCGCGGCGAGCATGGTGCCGCTGGTCCCGCGCAGCCGGGCCGGGAGGGCGCCGAGCACGCCGGGCCTGCGGCCGCCGCGGTGGAAGTCCTGGCCCGGCTCGAAGGTCAGCACGACTCCGGTGAAGCTGGTGTCGAAGTCCTCCAGGGGCACGAACCGCCGTCCCTTGTCGGGGTCGTTGACGTGGACGCCGCGCCGGCCGAGGCGGCGGCCCATGCCGTCGTAGACGACGTAGTGGTTGAACTCCCAGAAGAGGACGGCCGGGGCGCGCACCTCGGCGAGGGCCGCGGTCTCCATCTGCATGCCCTTGGCCTGCAGGCCGTAGCCGCGGGCCGCCTTCAGCAGGTTGCTGGCGCGGGAGCCGTCGCGGGAGACGCCGCAGGCGATGCGCAGTTCCTCCAGCGGTACGTGCCGGCCGTAGTGGCCCAGCACCATCGCCAGGGAGGCCGCGCCGCACTCCACGGCCTCCATCTGCAGCACGGTGGGGGTGCGGACGCTCCGGGGCCTGCGGCCCGGCCGCTGCCGGCGGGTGCGTGCGGGCTCGGGGCGGTGTCTGCGGCGGCCGGCGGGCGGCAGCGGCCGCTGCTGGGGCCGGGCGGGCGCGGTCAAGGGAGCAGCCAATCGATCGGGCGCTGTGCGGCCAGGTGGACGGCGCCGGTGGCCAGGGTCATGGAGTCCAGCTCGTACGAGGGGCCGTCGCCCTTGGACCAGCGGTAGCCGGTCGGAGTGCGGGAGGAGGCGTCGAGCGTCACGACGACGGCCACCGGGCGTCCCGCTCGGGTGAGTTGCGCGGCGAGTTGCGGGTCGCCGAGGTCGGCGGCGATCTGCCGGGTGGTGCGCGAGGTGCGGCCGACGGCCCGCACATGGCCGCGCAGCACCCCGTACCGGGCCTGGGGCGCGGACTCGACGGCGAGGTCCACCGCGGCGCCCACCGGCACCGAGGAGGCGCCGGTCGCCGGGACGTAGAGGGTCGCCACGAGCGGGTCGCCGGTGCGGGCGGCGCGTTCGACGGTCGCCACGTCCGCGCCGACGGTGACGACGGTGCCGATGGAGGCCACCAGGGCGCTGACCCGGCCCGCGGCCACGGTGCGGACGACGGTGTCGCCGCGCGGGGTGCGCACGCTGAGCAACGGGGCGTCGGCGGGCAGGCGCTCCCCTTCCTCGGCGAGGACCCGGGTGACCTGTCCGGCGACCGGACTCTGCAGGACGTAACTGCCCTGCCCGTAGCCGATGATTCCGGGTGCGCTCAATTTCGAGGACACGGAACCGTTTACCGCCCAGGAACTCGCGGCGGCCATCACGAGAATGGCGACGGAGAGCACGAGACGGCCCTGCGGGCGCGCGAATCGCACCGGGAGATCGAGTTCTTCCGGTGACTGGAGCTTGGCAAGGGCCTTTTGGCGAAACTGCATGGAACTCTTCCCTCAGCCGCATCCCTCGCCATTGGGACACAAGGCCGCAATGGCGTCCGCGGGTCCCGGAAGGGAGGCCTCCGGGACCCGCGGATCCATCAGTCTCAGAGACCCGCGATCAGGCCGGTGGCCAGGCCGGTCACGGCGCCGGTGTTGACGCCGGAGATGCCCTCGACGGTGCCGACGACACCGGACACGGTGCCGGCGACCGGGGCGATCGACTCGACGGTGCCGGTGGCGTTGGCCACGAGGCCGCCCACGAGACCGCCGGAGACGTTGTCCAGGTCCGCGTCGGAGATCTCGCGGGTCTCAACCTGGGGGGTGAAGTCCATGGGGGGTTTCCCTTCGTGTGAACACATTTCATGTGGCGAATCATCAGGGGGGCAACCTCTTCGCCACGGCACGGGATACAAGCATGGGGGCAGGTGGGACGGCCAATTGGAGATTGCCGCGTTCGAATTTGGTTCGGATCCGCGGCTTCACCGGTGTACCGTATTTCCCACGCCCCGGTGGCAATTCCTTCACAGACGCGCTTCCCGTCGGGGCTGCGGAACCGGGCACTCCGGATCAAACCGTGCGCACCGGCGGGGGATGTCCCGTGCGTATGTGCGGGCGTATGTCGCTCGCGTGTGCGGTGTGCAGATTTACCGAAGGTAATGTTCAGCCCTGCGCTTGAGCCGCTCCGCCGAGCCCGTGACCAGGGCGGATCCACGGCGCGCGGAGCGTCGGGGCCGGTGGCCGGAAGGACTCAGCCGGTGGCGTCGCCGGTGGCGGCCGACAGGCCGAAGTCGCAGAGCCTGCCGATGAGTTCCAGGGCGGTGTCCGTGAGGCCGGCGGCCTCGCGCGGGTCGTCGCAGGCGACGAGTTCCCGTCCGATCTCGGCGATCGTCGTCGTGAGCGAGATCAGCAGGGCGCGGTCGCCCGGCCGCTCCTGCGTGATGCCGAGCAGGGTC
Organism: Streptomyces sp. NPDC006207; assembly: GCF_040613835.1. Taxonomy (NCBI): domain Bacteria; kingdom Bacillati; phylum Actinomycetota; class Actinomycetes; order Kitasatosporales; family Streptomycetaceae; genus Streptomyces; species Streptomyces sp. NPDC006207. Next base: position 31,948 of record NZ_JBEXSX010000020.1, read on the forward strand.
GCGTTGTGGCTGATCCAGGTCCGGAGGTTCTGCCGGCCCAGCAGGTCGAAGCCCGGCGGGGTGTCCCCGGTGTAGAAGAGCCTGGCCATCTCCCGCCGCGCCCAGGTGTGCTCCAGGTACGCACGGGTGCCGGTGAGGAAGAGCGCGCGGGGCCGGCTCTCCCCGCTCTCGCGGAGCCGGGCCACCGCGCGGGCCGTGGTGTGGACCTGGGCGGTGCGGAACTCCTCCCACAGGGCCAGGAAGAGGTCCACCTTGCCGTCGAAGTGGTGGTAGAGCCCGCCGACGCTGGCGTCCGCGCGGCGGACCACCTCGGCGATGCCGGCCGCCGCGTACCCCGACTCCCCGAAGACCTCGCGGGCCGCCGTGAGCAGCGCCTGCCGGGTGGTCGCCGCCCGGCCGGGCGTCCGGGCCGGGGCCGGCCCGGACGCCCCACCGGTGGTGGGGAGGTCCGCGGGATCGCCGATGAGCAGCTCGTCACCGCGTCTGTCGCCCATCCCGGGACCTTCCGTCCGTCACGGTCGCGTCGCGCCGTGGACCCACTGCCTGGCGGGGCAGCACACTACCCCTCGCCCCTCAGGACGCCGGGATGCCGTCGGCCGGGGCCTGCGGCTGTGCCGTGGTGTACGGCGTGATGGCGCCCTGCTCGTCGTCCGTCACCAGCGGCGTGCCCTGCAGGGTGACCTCGGTGCTGCCCTTCAGGATGCCGATCTGGACCCCGGTGTAGCCCGCGTGCGAGTCCGCGCTGAACCGGAACGGCACCAGTCCGGGCCCGGTGAAGCCGCCCTTCTCCACGGCCTTCACCAGCGACTCCCGCGTCGGGTTCTCCCCGGCGCCCTGCAGTGCCTGGACGAAGGTGTAGGCCATGGACATCCCGAACTCGACGTTGCCGTCGAAGGGCAGCTTGGGGATGTACTTGTCGTGGACCTCGCGGAACAGCTTGATCCAGCTGTTGGACGTGTCGGTCGTCGGCGGCATGTAGGTGTCGGTGATGATGCCGTTCATCAGCGCGGCGGGGTCGGCCGTGCCGCCCGCCTGCTTCGCGAAGGACTCCAGCAGGCCCGCCAGGGTGGTCGGGTCGGAACCGACGTTGGTCACCACCATCTGCGGGTTGTACTGGAGCTTGAGCGAGGTGAGCTTGAACAGCGCGGTGTACGTCGGGATGGTGAACAGCACCACCACGTCCGCCTTGGACTGGGCGATGGCCGTGACCTGCGGGGCGATGTCGGTGCCGCCGGGCTGGTAGCTCTGCCGGCTGACCACCGACTCCTTGGGGATGTACTGGTCCAGGCCCTCGACGCCGTCCTTGCCGAAGTCGTCGCCCTGGTAGAAGTAGGCGACCTTCTTGCCGACGAAGTTCTCCTTGATGTACTGGCCGAGGATCTTGCCCTCGACGAGGTAGTCCGGCTGCCAGCCGAAGGTCTGCGGGTGCTTGTCGGGCTCGTCCCAGCAGCGGCAGCCGGAGGAGACGAACAGGTCCGGCACGCGGCGGCTGTTGAGGTAGTCGACCACCTTGGTGTGGGTCGGCGTGCCGAGACCGCCCACCATCGCGAAGATCTTGTCCTCCAGGACGAGTTCCTTGGTGACCTTCACCGTCTGGGTCGGGTTGTACGCGTCGTCCTTGTACTTGAACTCGATCTTCCGGCCGTTGACCCCGCCCTTGGCGTTGACGTGGTCGAAGTACGCCTTCGCGCCCGCCGAGACGTTGCTGTACCCCGGCGCCGCCGGGCCGGTGAGCGGCTGGTGGCTGCCGATGACGATGCTGTCCTTGGTGACGCCCGGCGCGGCGGAACCGCTGCCGGAGCCGTCGGAACAGGCGGTGAGCACCAAGGCCAGCACGGCCAGCGCGGCGCCGCCGCGAAGGCGCAGGCCGTGTCGGTGACTTCTTCTCATGACCCCTCCTGGAACCGAATCGGATTCGGTGGGTGTTGGACGGATTTCAGGTGACGTGCCGGTGGCCGGGGGAACGGGATACCGGCGGTCAGGTACCGGAGCCCCGCGTTCGGAGCCGCCGGACCAGACGGATGAGGGCCCCGTGGATCCCCTGCGGGAACAGGAGCATCGACAGGACGAGGGCGAGGCCGTACAGGGCGAGCGGCAGGTTCGCGTAGAAGCCCCGGGACAGGTGCAGGGCGTCCGCCACGTCGCCCGTCCAGTTGGGCAGCAGGACCAGGAGCACCGAGCCGTACACGGCGCCCGCCAGGCTGCCGAGCCCGCCGAGCACCGCCGCCGTCAGCAGGGACAGGGAGAGCGCCAGCGGGAACGCCCCGGGCGCGGCCAGCGAGCTGACCACCGCGAGGAGCCCGCCGCCCAGCCCCGCGCAGGCCGCGCTGACCACGAAGGCGAGCACCCGCAGGCGCGCCACGTGGATGCCGGCCAGCGCCGCGGAGACCTCGTCGTCCCGGATCGCCCGCCACGACCGGCCGACGCGGCTGCGCCCGAGGTCGGCGAGGAGCACCAGCACGACCACCGCGCACAGCACGCAGACCCAGGCCTGCCAGCGCTCCAGCGGGAAGTACGGGCCCAGTGCCTCGGGCGGCGGGGGCGAGGCCACCACGAGCCCGTTCTCGCCGCCCAGCAGATCGGTCAGATGACGGTAGTTCGCGAGCGCCGGCAGCCCGACGGCCAGGGTGAGGGTCGCGCCCGCGAGGTACGGGCCCTGCAGCCGCGCCGCCGCGGCGCCCACCAGCGCGCCCAGGGCGGCCGTCACCGCCGTGCCCGCCAGCAGCGAGACGGCCAGCGACCACCCCAGTTCGGTGAGGAACAGACCGGTCCCGTAGGCGCCGACCGCCATCAGCGCGCCGTGCCCCAGCGAGATCTGGCCGTTGGTCCCGGTCAGGACGGTCAGCCCGGCGACCGCGCACACATAGGTGGCGACGCCGGCGACCTCCAGGTTCTGGTACGGCGACAGCAGGGCGCTGACGGCGCAGACCACCAGCAGCCCGAGCAGCGCGGGCACCAGGTGCCGCACCGCGGTGCGGTCCATCGGACCCCTCAGCCGGGCGCTCAGGCCGGTCGCGGCCGGGCCCCCGAGCGGGGACCGCAGGTCCTTCGTGTCGGTCGTCTCGGTCATGAGCCCCTCACACCCGTCGCACGGAGGTCCGCGAGAACAGGCCGTTGGGCCTGATCATCAGCACCGTCATCAACACCGCCAGCGCGCCCAGCAGCGCGACCTCGGACCCCAGGTACCCCGAGACGTAGGAGAGGGTGAGCCCGACCACGAGCCCGCCGACCACCGCACCCGGCGGGCTGTCCAGCCCCCCGACGACGGCTGCGGCGAAGCCGAACACCAGTACCGCGTCGAACTGGTTGGGCCCGACGAACGTCGCCGGCGCCACGAGGACCCCGGCGAGCGCCCCGACCGCCCCCGCCAGCGCCCAGCCCAGCGTGAGCACCCGCCCGACCCGCACCCCGAACATCCGGGCCACCTCGGGGGAGAACGCCGCCGCCCGCATCCGCAGCCCCACCGGGGTGACCCGGAAGAGCAGCACGAGCAACGCCATCACCACGAGCACGGCCCCGATGACGAACAGGTCCGAGGGCGACAGCAGCAGCCTCGCACCGCCCACCGTGAAGCCCTTGATGCCGAGCAGCGGCGGGAAGGAGCGCGGCGAGCCGCCCCACACCATCCCGGCCACCGCCTGCAGGAACAGCAGCAGTCCGAGCGTGACGATGACCGCGTTCATCGGCGGCCCGTTCTCGACCGGCCGGACCAGCACCCGTTCCACGACCGCCCCCAGGACGAACCCCGAGGCGAGGGCGGCCAGCAGGCCGAGCCAGTACGAACCGGTCGCGTGGATCACGCCGAGGGCGACGAAGGTCGTGATCATCAGCATGCCGCCCTGGGCGAAGTTGACGATCCGGGTCGCCCGCCAGATGAGCACCAGGGCCAGCGCGACCGCCGCGTAGACGATGCCGCTGCTCACCCCGCCCAGTGTCAGATTGATGAAGTACATTCAGAACCCCAGGTAGGCGTGGCGGAGGTCTTCCGCAGTGGCGAGGCGCGCGGCCGCGTCGGCCGCGACCACCCGCCCCAGGTTCAGCACGACGCCGTGGTCCGCGACGGACAGGGCGCTGCGCGCGTTCTGCTCCACCAGGAGCACGGTGAGCCCCTGCCGCTCCCGCAGGTCCCGCAGGACGGCCAGGATCTGGGCGGTGACCCGGGGCGCGAGCCCCAGCGACGGTTCGTCGAGCAGCAACAGCCGCGGCCGGGTCATCAGCGCCCTGCCGATGGCGAGCATCTGCCGCTCGCCGCCGGAGAGGGTCTCCGCGGGCCGCGCGCGCCGCTCGGCCAGGGCGGGGAAGAGGGCGTAGACCTCCTCCAGGCCGGCGGACTGCAGCGCCCTGCGCTCGCGCCGGCCCCGCCACAGCCCGCCCAGCCGGAGGTTGTCGTGGACGGTCAGCTCGGTGATGACCCCACGGCCCTCGGGTACGTGGGACAGGCCCAGCCGCACGACCTCTTCGACGGGCAGCCGGGAGATGTCGGTGCCGTCGAGCAGGACGCTGCCGGAGCGCGGCCGGACGAGTCCGTTGACCGTGCGCAGCAGCGTGGTCTTGCCGGCGCCGTTGGCCCCGAGCACGGCGGTGATGCTGCCCTGGTCCACGGTGAGGGACACCTCGTCCAGGGCCCGCACCATGCCGTAGGAGACGACGAGTTCGCGGACCTCAAGCACGGGAGGACTCCTCTCGGGACCCGGGTGCCCCCGGCGCGGCGGTGTCGGCAGGCGCCGCGGCCGCTCCCGCGGTGACCTCGTCGCCGAGGTACGCCTCCGTCACCAGCGGGTCGTCGCGCACCTCGTCCGGGGTGCCGTGGGCGATGACCTTGCCGAAGTCCAGGACGAGGACCCGGTCGCAGACCCTCATGACCAGGTCCATGTGGTGCTCGACGAGGATGACCGCCATCCGTTCGCGCAGTCCCGAGATGACCTCGCCCAGGTCGCGCATGCCGTCCTCGGACAGCCCCGAGGCCGGTTCGTCGAGCAGCAGCAGCCGCGGTTCACCGGCGAGCGCCCGGGCGAGCGCCACCTGCTTCTGCACCCCGTAGGGGAGTTCGCCGGGGAGCCGGCCGGCGGCGTCCTCCGCGCCGAGCTCGCGCAGGACGGCCAGCGAACGGTGGCGCAGCAGCCGCTCGTCGCGGTCCGAACGCGGCAGGCCCAGCAGCGCGGAGGTGAAGCCCGCCCGCGCGTGCCGGGTCGCCCCGACCATGACGTTCTCCAGCACGGTCAGCCGGGGGAACAGCCCCAGACCCTGCAGGGTCCTGGCGATGCCGAGCCGGGCCAGCTGGTGCGGCCGGGGCCAGGGCCGTGCCCGGTCCTGCCAGTGCAGCGTCCCGGCGGCCGGGGGTACGAAGCCGCACACCGCGTTGAACAGGGTCGTCTTTCCGGCCCCGTTGGGCCCGATGACGCCGAGCACTTCGCCCGGCCGGACCGACAGGGACACCGCATCGAGCGCGGACAGGCCTCCGAAGGAGACCTCGAGTCCGTCGATGCGCAGGAGGCTTTCCACCAGTCACCCTTCCTTGGGAGTTCGGCGGGGTGGTACGGGACGAGGGGGCGGGGGTCGGGGGAACGGGGGTCGGGGGAACGGGGGTCGGGGAACGGGGATCGTGGATCGGATCGCGCGGTCGGCCCGGCGCTCCGGCGGCGGGGCGGCCTGCCGTCCGGGAGGGCTCCTCCCGGCCCGACCGAATCAGAATCGGATTCGGTTCCGACTGAGGGTGACCCCTGTCCGAAGCGCTGACAAGCCCCCGGTGACGGGGAGTTGGACTAGCCGGCGCCCGCCAGCAGCCGTGCCTCGCCCGCCTCGTAGCGCCGCCTGCTCTCGGCGGCCGTCCCGTCGCGGCGCCGCCGGTCGTAGCGGCTGCCGAGCCAGCCGGCGAGGAAGCCGAAGGGGATGGACACCAATCCGGCGGTCCGCAGCGGGAACCAGTGGAAGTCACGGTCCGGGAAGAGCGCCGTGGGACCGCCGGACACCGCCGTGGAGAACACCGTCAGCAGCAGGACGCACCCTGTGCCGCCGTACAGCGCGGCCAGCAGGCCGGTGCGGCCGAAGCCCCGCCAGAACAACGAGTACGTGAGGGCCGGCGCCACCGCGGAGGCGCCGATCGCCAGCGCGGTCGTCGTCATGACGGCGACGTTCCAGTCCTGAACCAGCGCGGCCAGGGCCACCGCCGCCGCGCCGACACCCACGGCCGCCCAGCGGGCCACCGCCAGTTCGGTGCGCGGGGCGGCCCGTCCGTCGCGCATCGCGTGCCCGAACAGGTCGTGCGCCAGTGACGAGGCCGCGGCGAGGGTAAGTCCCGACACCGACGACAACAGCGTCACGAACACCGTCCCGCAGACGGCGGCGTACAGCAGCGTCTCGCCGATCGACGGCGCGGCCTCCCCGAACGCCCGGGCCAGCATCAGCACCGACGTACGGCCCTCGGGGTCGGCCCCCGTGATCAGCCGGGCGCCGACCATGGCGGCCGCGCCCGCCCCCATGACCGTGCCCAGCAGGCAGAACGTGGTGACCGCGCCGACCGCCCAGGACATCGAGCGGCGCACGGCAGGGGCGTCGGGCGCCGAGTACAGACGCATCGTCACGTGCGGCAGGCAGGCCACCCCGAGGACGACCGTGAGCTGCAGCCCGATGAAGTCGAGCTTCCCCTCGGTGGTCCGCCCCAGCTCCAGGCCCTGCCGCAGGTACGCCTCGCCGGCCCCGCTGCCCGCCTGCGCGGCGCGCAGCAGGGCGTCCGCGCTCCAGCCGAAGCGGCTCATGACGAGCGCGGCGACCACGGCGCTGCTGCCCAGCAGCATCACGATCTTGATGATCTGGATCAGCGCCGTGCCCCGCATCCCGCCCATCGCCGCGTAGACGACCATCAGGGTGCCGATCATGGCGATGGAGACCGTGCGTGCACCGTCGAGGTGGATGTCCAGGATGGCGGTGAGCAGCGAACCCGCCCCCGAAAGCTGCACGATGAGGAACGGCAGGCACGCGGCCAGGGTGACCACGCTGGCGGCGATCCGCACGGACCGGCCGCGCATCGTACGGGCGAGGACGTCGCCCATGGTGAACCGCCCCGCGTTGCGCAGGGGTTCGGCGAGCAGGAACATCAGCACCACCAGCGACATGCCGGTGCTGGTCGCCAGCACGAAGCCGTCGTAGCCGAAGAGCGCGATGATGCCGGTGGTGCTGAGGACGGTCGCGGCGGAGATGTAGTCGCCCGCGATGGCCAGGCCGTTCTTGAACGGGGTGAGGGTGCGGTAGCCCGTGTAGAACTCCGCGAGGTCGTCCCGTTCCGGCCCGGCGAAGACGCTGAGCAGCAGCGTGCAGGTCACCAGGAACGTGAAGAAGAGCAGGACGACGGTCTGCGTCCCCGAGTCGTATGCGGCCGCGAACCGGTTCACCGGGCGGCCCCGTCGGCCGTCTCCCGCTGCCGCACGCGCAGCGCCAGCGGGTCCACCGACCGCCGCGCGCTGCGCTCGTACCAGCGGATCGCCGCGAACGTGACGGCGAGCTGCGACAGCCCCATCAGCGTGCCGAGCGTCAGCTGTCCGGCGACCCTCGTGCCCATCGTGTCCCGCGCGAGCACGGAGAGCAGGAGGAAGGCCAGGAAGTAGCCGAGCGCGGTGAGCGCCGAGACCCGCCGCAGCAGCCGGTAGGCCGAACGCAGCCGCCTGAGCTCGACGGGCCGCACGGGTGGTCGCGGTGGTGGTGCCGGTGCGGGCGGCGGTGGTTGCCGGTGGTGCCAGGTGTCGCCGTAGTACGTCATCGCGCGGTCTCCAAGCGGCTTGCGTGGCGAGGGTGTGCGGGCGCGGTGGGGGGACGGGCAGGTTCGACCGGTACGCCCCTGGGCGTCGGTGCCCCGGGGTGGCCGCACGATACCGACTGGTCGGCATGTCGGGAAGAGGTGCTGCAGGTCACGGTTGGAGCACCAAGCCGACCGGCCCCTCGCGGACCCGCTGCCGGCGCCCGGCCAGGCGGCAACGTGCCTGCGTGCGGGGCGGGTTCGGAGCGATGGTGTGGTGCCCGCGTGAGGGCGCGGGTGCTTCTCGGTGTGGCGACGCGGGGCCCTGTGCCCGGGCGGGCGAAGGACCGGCGTGACGGGGTTGCCGCGGCTGGGCCGTCGCGCGGACCGGCAGGGGCACCTCGCGGCGCGGGCGCGCGCCCGCCCGTCCGGGCCTGTGTGCCGGAAGCGACTCCCGCCCGGCGCCGTGCTGCCTCAGCGTGGACGGTCGGAGGGGCCCGTGCGACCGCCACGCCGGGGTCCGGGCGTTGCCTTCGCGACACCCGGGCCGCCGGAACTGTTCCTTGCCCCAGCGGAGTTCACGGTGCCGGCCGGCGCGGGCACCGCCTCGCCGGTGGGACCCCGCCGGGCGCGGGAACAGCGCGCGGCGCGGGCGCGCGCCGCCCAGCCAGGGCTGCGCCGCATGTTCGCGCGGACGCAACTGCCCCCGGCGAGCCGGGGACTGCTGCACTCGGCAGGCTCCCCACGCTCGTGTCCGGCGCGCGGGCCCACACGGACGGCCTGAGGGGTCCGGGCGAAGGGGCACGCCAGGCGTGGCATCGAGTCCTTTGACCCGCAGCAGAGGCTGCTCGCGCAGGCGGCGACTGCGCGTCACCAGCGTCCCGTGCGCGAGGACCCACGGGATCCGGCCGGCGGCGCCTCGTGGCGGGGACGCGTGCCGTCGCCCCAGGCCGCGTCAGGCGCCGGGCGCAACTGCCGCCCGTGCAACCGGTCCCTCGCGCGCACCCCCGGCAGCTCGCGTCAGCTGCCGCTGCCCGGCTCGACGTGCGGGGGGTGGACGGGGATCTCGCACCACACCTGCTTGCCGCCGCTGAGCGGCATCGTGCCCCAGGCCGCCGACATCGCCTCGACGAGGAGGATGCCGCGGCCGCCGGTGTCGTGCCAGTTGATGATCGCCGGCTTGACCGGCGTCCGCGGCGAGCCGTCGCCCACGGCGATCCGCAGCCGGTCGCCGGTGAGCGTGATGTCCAGGCGGACCTGGCCCTCGGTGTGCACCAGGGCGTTGGTGACCAGCTCGGAGACGACCAGCAGCACCGTGTCGGCCGCCTCGCCGAGCCCCCACGCACGCAGGGTGCGGGCGGTGAACCGGCGGGCGTGCGAGGCGGCGTCGGGGAGCCGCCACACCGTCCAGCTCTCGCGCACGGGCTTGACGGCCATGCCGTCGTAACGCATCAGCAGCAGTGCGATGTCGTCGCTGCGGGTGGCGTTGCTCAGCAGGGCGTCCGCCATGCGGCCCAGGTGGGAGGGGTCGGCCTCGGACAGCTCGCGCGACATCCGCGCGATGCCGTCGTCCATCGGGAGCTCGGCGGACTCGACCAGGCCGTCGGTGGTCAGGGCGAGGACGGTGCCGATCTGCAGCCGCAGCGGGATCAGCGGGAAGTCCGCGTCGTCGACGACGCCCAGCGGGGGCCCGCCGTCGCCCTCCACGGTCAGGGTGGTGCCGTCCGGGAGCCGTAGCACCGGGGGCAGGTGACCGGCGCGCACGCACCAGGCACTGCCCTCCTCCATGTCGATGCTGACGTAGCAGCAGGTTGCGAAGAGGTCGGTCTCCATGCCCATGAGCAGGCGGTTGGCGTGCGACACCACGACGTCGGGGGAGTGGCCCTCCACGGCGTAGGCGCGGATCGCGGTGCGCATCTGGCCCATGAGCGTGGCGGCCCCGGCGTTGTGCCCCTGGACGTCGCCGATGACGAGGGCGACGTGGTGGTCGTGCAGGGGTATGACGTCGTACCAGTCGCCGCCGACCTCCAGCCCGCCGGTCGTCGGCAGGTACCGGGCGATCGCGACCCCGCCCGGAAGCACCGGGAGCCGGCGCGGCAGCAGGGTGCGCTGGAGGGTGCCGACCAGTTCGTGCTCGGCGTCGAAGGCCCGTACGCGGACCAGCGCCTGGCCGACCAGCCCGGCCGCGGCGGTCAGCACGGCGCGTTCGTCCGCGCCGAACTCGTGGGGCTCGTCCCAGCCGATGAGGCAGCAGCCGACGACCCGTCCGGCCGCGGGGAGCGGCAGCACCGCGAGTCCGCCGGGGCCCACCCCGGCCAGCGTGGACTCCAGCGGTGCCCCGGCCGGCCAGAAGGCGACCCGGCCCTCGCGCAGCGCGGTCGCCAGCGTGGGCATGGCCCGGGTCGGTGCGTCCGGCCATTCCGAACGCCATTCGGTGCGCCACACCTCGGGCCACGCGGAGGGGTCCGCAGGGTCGAGGACGGTGACCACCAGCCGGTCGTTCTCCAGTTCGGCGAGCGCGACCCGGTCGGCGTTCAGCGGGCGGCGCAGCGCCGCCACCACCACCGCGCTGACGTCCCGTACCGTCGCGGCGTTGGCCAGGTCGGCGGCGAGTTGCTGCACCCGGCCCACGTCGTTGACCCCGGCGCGCATCCGTGAGGCGTCCCCGACCGTGCCCAGCAGCCGTACGGGGCGGCCGTCCGGGGCGAAGAGCACCCGCCCGCGCAGCCGTAGCCAGCGCAGCTCCCCGGAGGGCCGGCGGATGCGGAACTCCAGCTCGCGGTCGCCGGTGGCCATGTGCCCGGCCTCCACCACCGACATCAGCGCGGGCAGGTCCTCGGGGAGGGTCAGCGCGAGCAGGGTCTCCACCCGGCCGTCGAACCCCGAGGGCTCCAGGCCGAACAGGGCGAGCACGTCGTCGCCCACGTTGATCCAGCCGGTGTCCATGTCGAGGGTGAACCCGGTGCCCCGGGACTCCGCCCCGGCCATCGGGTCGGCGTCGCCGCACGCGTCGCCGGGCGTCGGGCCGGGGTGGCCGATCGCGGTGGCGAACAGTTCGAGGCGCTGCCGGTCCTCCGTGTCGAAGCCGCCGGGCTGGTCCGTGACCGCCACCAGGCAGCCGACGCTCACATGGTCCGCCCGCAGCGGCAGGGCGGTCAGCGAGACCTCCAGCGGCTCCGGGGTCCCGTTCCCCGTCAGCCGGGCGACCTCCGCGGGCCCCGCGGACACCACGCGGTCCTGGCGCACGGAGACGGCCATGGGGGAACCGCCGTCCGTCGCGTAGCTCTGGCGCAGCCCGTGCAGGGCGCGCGGCACCCCGGCCGAGGCGACCAGGCACAACTCCCCGCCGGTCTCCGAGGGTGCGTACACGGCGACGTGGGTCGCACCGGTGAAGACCAGCGCCTGTTCGATGACGGATCGCAGGCGGGCGGACTGGCCAAGGTCGGATCGGAGCGTTTTGAGCGCGAGCTCGGCGGACAGCGCCCGAACTCTGCGTCCTTTCGCGCCGTCGCTGACCACGTGGTCATTACACCGCCTCCGGGGCCCCGGCGCAGCCCGTGTGCAGGGAATCGTCACGGGGTGTGAGAAGAACGCGGGTCGTGTCCTCCGTTTCCCCCATCCTCGACCAGCTCCGCACGCGGGCGCGCCCCGGCGGGGCCGGGCCCGGGCCGTGGATCTAGCGCTGGGGGAAGGTGTAGGTGTAGCCGGCCGCGTCGAGCCGGTCGAGCAGGGTCTCCAGCGCCTGCACGGTCTGGCTGCGGTCGCCGCCGCCGTCGTGCATGAGCACGATGGCGCCCGGCTTCAGTTCGGAGTTCACGGTCGCGAGGATGGCCTCCGCGCCGGGGCGGCGCCAGTCGTCGGAGTCGACGGTCCAGCCGAGCGGGCGCAGTCCGTGGTCGGCGGCGATGGCGCGGATCGCGGGGGAGAAGTCGCCGCCGGGGGCCCGGTAGTACCACAGCGCGGTGTCGCCGGAGCCTGCGGCGCGGGATATCTCGCTCTGGGCGTCGAGTATCTCGTGGCGGTTGTACTCCTGCGACTTGCGGCTCTGCGCCTCGTCGTGGTGGACGGAGTGGTCGCACAGCCGGTGTCCCGCGGCGGCGATCCGCCGCACCAGGTCGGGGTGGGCCCTGGCGTTGGGGCCTATCTCGCAGAAGGTGGCCTTGGCGTGGTGCCGGGCGAGCACGTCCAGGACCTTGGGGGTCCACACCGGGTCCGGGCCGTCGTCGAAGGTGAGGGCCACCGACCTGCCCGGGGCCTCCACGCCGTGCTGGATCGAGCGCGCGGTCACTGACGTGCCATGGGCGGGGGCCTGGACCGCGGTGCCGTGGGCCCCAGTGCCGCCGCGCTGCGGGTCCGCGCCGTGCGCGGGGGCCTGCGACCGGGCGGTCCCCGGGGCGGCGGCGTCGTGGTGCGCGGTCTCGTGGTGCGGGGCGTCGTGGTGCGCGGTGCCCGCCGGGGGGCGGGCCGCGCCCGGCGTGCCGGACGGAGCCCCGGGTGCCGTGGACGGCGTCGCAGCGGGGGCCGACGAGGACGCGGACGGCGCGGAAGGCGAGGCGGGCGCGGAGGGCGAGGCGGCACGGACGGAGGGCGCCGAGGCGGCGCTGCCCGCGGCCTGCATCATGTGCTCCGTGCCGCAGGCGGCGAGCGTGGCTCCGGCGAGCGTCACCGCCGCGACTGCTCCGAGGGCTCGGGTCGCGCGGGTCGTCAGTGCCACGGTGGTACCTCCTGGGGCCGCTGCGTGCATGCCGGGCATGCGGATCAGCCCCCCACCGTAGGCGGCGCGCGGCGGCGTGCCCTCGGTCTTTCGGTCATCTTCGGGTCCTTCGCCGGCGGGACCTTCGTCCTCTTGGCATGGCCCAGACAAGATGCCAAGCTGTGGGTTAGGAAAGTTTCCTAACGGAAGGAGTCCCTCGTGCGCAAGCGCCTCGCACTGGCCACCGCCGGGGCCGGAGCCACCCTGCTGGCCGCCCTCCTCACCCCCGCCGCCGGCGCCGCCGGTACCGCCGGGTCGTCCCCCCGCAGTCCCCAGGAGGGCTCGGTCACGGCCGCCCAGTTACTGGCCAAGGTCAACGGCTGTACGCAGATCTCCAGCGGCAGGTACCGCACCGACGAGGAGACCTCCGCCACCGTCCCGGTCTGCGGTGCCAACGGCGCCGTGTTCTGGAAGGCCGACATGGACATCGACTGCGACGGCCAGGTCACCGCCCGCTGCAACTGGGACACCGACCCCTGGTTCCAGGACGACACGGCCTTCCACCAGTCGGACGGCCGCCCGCTCAACGCCGAGACGCTCCCCTACGTCGTCGTCCCCAGCCCCAGCGGCACCTGGGACTACCGCGGCGCCGGCATCAAGGGCGGCGGCGTGGTGGCCATCGTGTACGGCGGGCAGGTCGAGTACGCCGTCGTCGGCGACACCGGCCCCACCGCGATCATCGGCGAGGCCTCCTACGCCACCGCGCAGGCCCTCGGGATCGACCCCGACCCGGAGACCGGCGGGACGGAGTCCGGCGTGACGTACATCCTCTTCAAGAACTCCTCCGTCGCGCCGATCGAGAGCCACACCAAGGCGGTCTCCGTCGGCGACGCGCTCGCCCGCCAGTTCGTCGCGAACAACTGATCCGCCCAGGACCCGGACGTACGCCGGGCGGCCGACGTGACGCGGCGGACGCCACCCCCGTGTTGCGCGGCCGCCCCCGGCGCGTGATCGTGGGCGACGGGACCGTCCGGCCCGCTCGAGCTTCCGCACCGTGGTCCACACAGGGGTCGCCGCATGAGCACACACGTTGACGTCGTCGTCCTGGGCGCGGGTCCCGGGGGGTACGTCGCCGCCATCCGGGCCGCCCAGCTGGGCCTGCGCACGGCGATCGTCGAGGAGCGCTACTGGGGCGGGGTGTGCCTCAACGTGGGGTGCATCCCCTCCAAGGCCCTGCTGCGCAACGCCGAACTGGCACACATCTTCACCAAGGAGGCCAGGACCTTCGGCATCCGGGTGAACGGCGAGGTCAGCTTCGACTACCGCGAGGCCTTCGCGCGCAGCCGCAAGGTCGCGGACGGCCGGGTCAAGGGCGTCCACTTCCTGATGAAGAAGAACGACATCACGAAGTTCGAGGGCCACGGCACCTTCACCGACGACCACACCCTCCACGTCGCGCTGGGCTCCGGCGGCAGCGAGACCGTCACCTTCGACCACTGCATCATCGCCACCGGCGCGACCACCAGACTGCTCCCCGGCACCTCGCTCAGCGAGCGGGTCGTGACGTACGAGGAGCAGATCATGACGGACACGCTCCCGCGGAGCATCCTCATCGCGGGCGCCGGCGCGATCGGCGTGGAGTTCGCGTACGTCCTGCACAACTACGGGGTGAAGGTGACCCTCGTGGAGTTCCTCGACCGGATCGTGCCGCTGGAGGACGAGGAGGTGTCGGCCGAACTCGCCCGCCAGTACCGCAAGCTGGGCATCGACGTGCTCACCTCGACCCGGGTGGAGGCGATCAACGACGCCGGCGACTCGGTCAAGGTCATGGTGACCACCGGCGGCCAGCGGCAGACGCTCGAAGCCGACAAGGTGCTCCAGGCGATCGGCTTCCAGCCGCGCATCTCCGGCTACGGCCTGGAGCAGACCGGGGTCCGGCTCACCGAGCGCGGTGCCATCGACATCGACGAGTTCTGCCGCACCAGCGTCCCGCACATCTACGCCATCGGCGACGTCACGGCGAAACTGATGCTCGCCCACGCCGCCGAGGCCATGGGCGTGGTCGCCGCCGAGACCATCGCGGAGGCCGAGACCATGTCCTTGGACTACGTGATGATCCCGCGCGTCACCTTCTGCCAGCCGCAGATCGCCAGCTTCGGGTGGACGGAGGCGCAGGTCCGTGAGCGCGGCCTCGACGTGCGCGTGGCCAAGTTCCCCTTCACCGCCAACGGCAAGGCGCACGGCCTCGGCGACGCGAGCGGCTTCGTGAAGCTCATCAGCGACGCGAAGTACGGCGAACTCCTCGGCGGGCACCTGATCGGCCCCGAGGTCACCGAGCTGCTGCCCGAGCTGACGCTCGCCCAGAAGTGGGACCTCACGGCGGCTGAACTGGCCCGCAACGTCCACGGCCACCCCACCCTCAGCGAGGCCGTCCAGGAAGCGCTCCACGGCCTCGCCGGCCACATGATCAACTTCTGAGCCCGCCCGCACCACGGCCAACGCCCTGCTGCCCAACGGCACCGGCTAGGCGTCGGCCGGGCGCCTCGCCCGCATCCGCATCCGCGTCAGCGGCGGCGGCGTAGCAGGAAGACGACGAGCGCACCGACGGCCGCGGCCAGCAGACCGGCTGCCGCGGCGCGTTTGGCGACCGGGGCGCCGGCGATGCGCAGGAGGTCGATGGGTTCGTCCTCGCGGTTCGCCGGTGCGGCGGGCGCGTCCTCGGCGGCGTCCTCGCCCCCGGCAGGGGGCTGCGGGGCGGCCAGCCGGCCGGCGAGGCAGTCGGCGAACTGGCCGATGATGCGGTCGCCGACCTCCGCCATCACGCCGCGCCCGAACTGCGCGGGCCGGCCGGTCACGGCGAGGTCGGTCGTCACCGAGACGACCGTCGTGCCGTCCTTCTCCGCCAGGGTGCCGGTCACCGTCGCCCGCGCCGTGCCCTGGCCGCGGACCTCCTTGCCACGGGCGGCCAGCACGACGCGGTGCGCGGTCCCGTCCCGCTCCTCGAAGACCGCCGTGCCGCGGTAGGTCACCGTCACCGGGCCCACCTTGACCTTCACCGAGCCCCTCACGGTCTCGCCGTCGTACTCCTCCACCGTCGCGCCCGGCATGCACGGCGCGACGCGCTCGATGTCCAGCAGCGCCCGCCAGGCGTCCGCCACCGGGACGGGGACCTCGAACTCGTGGTGCAGTTCCATTGATCTCCTCCTCGTCACACCGGCCTGAGCACCGGAGGGTGGATCGCGCCGGCCGTGCCCGACAGCGGGGTGCCGCTGCCGCCCCAGCGCAGCGCGATGATCTCGGCGGCGATCGACACGGCGACCTCCTCGGGGGTGCGCGCGCCCAGGTCCAGCCCGATCGGCGAGCGCAGCCGGGTCAGTTCGGCCGGAGCCAGCGTCGTGTCGCGCAGCCGCTTGAGCCGGTCGTCGTGCGTCCGCCGGCTGCCCATGACGCCGATGTACGCGGCCGGGCGGCGCAGCGCGACCTCCAGGAGCGGCACGTCGAACTTGGGGTCGTGGGTGAGGACGCACACCACCGTGCGGTCGTCGGTCTCCGTGCCGCCCAGGTAGCGGTGCGGCCAGTCCACGACGACCTCCACGCCCTCGGGGAAGCGCTTGGGGGTCGCGAACACCGGACGGGCGTCGCAGACGGTCACCCGGTAGCCCAGGAACAGCCCGATCCGCGCCACCGCCGCCGCGAAGTCGATCGCGCCGAACACCAGCATCCGCGGCGGCGGGGCGAAGGACTGCAGGAACACCGTCACGTCGTCCTCGCGCCGTTCGCCGTGCCGCCCGTAGTGGCGCTGCCCGGTCGCGCCCTGGGCCAGCTCACCGCGGGCGTCGTCGGTGACCGCCGCGTCCAGGCCCTCCGCTCCGAGGGTGCCCGCGACCCGGTCCGGCCACACCGTGAGCGTGGCGCCGCGCGGCGCGGGACCGTCCAGCACCGTCGCGGTGACCACGGGGCGGTGCGCGGCGACGGAGGCCGCCACCTCGCCGAAGCCCGGGTCCGTGGCCGGGGACACCGGACGGACCAGCAGGGTGATCTCACCGCCGCAGGTCAGGCCGACCTCGAAGGCGTCGGCGTCGCTGTAGCCGAAGGTGTGCAGCCGGGCCTCGCCCGACTCGACGACCTCCTTGGCCAGTTCGAAGACCGCGCCCTCCACGCAGCCCCCGGAGACGCTGCCGACGACCTCGTCGTCCGGTCCCACCGCCATGGCCGCGCCCGGTCCGCGCGGCGCGCTGCGGCTCACCGCCACGACCGTGGCCAGCCCGAAGGGGGTTCCCGAGGCGTACCAGTCGTTCAGCGCCGGAAGGATCTCACGCACCGTCGGCTCCTCTCACCACGGCGGCCAGACGTTCCAGCGCGCCCAGACTGTGCCCCTCCACGAAGGCGTCGACGCTCGGCAGCGCCGCCGCCATCCCCGCCGCCAGCGGCGCGTACCCGGGCCTGGCCTTGCGCGGGTTGGCCCACACCACGCGGTGCGCCAGCCGTGCCAGCCGCCGCATCTGCGCGGCCAGCAGGTCGGGGTCGCCGCGCTCCCAGCCGTCCGACAGCAGCACGACGACCGCGCCGCGCGCCGTACCCCGTGCCCCCCAGCGGTCCAGGAACGCCCGCAGCGTCTCCCCGAGCCGGGTCCCGCCGCTCCAGTCGGGCACCGCCGCCCCGACAGCGGCCATCGCGGCGTCCGGGTCCCGGCGCGCCATCTCGCGGGTGACCCGGGTGAGCCGGGTGCCGAGGGTGAAGACCTCGGTGGGCGTGCGGCCGCGCGAACCGTGCGCGGCGGCGTGCGCGAACCGCAGCAGCGCGTCCGCGTACGGGGCCATCGACCCGCTGACGTCCAGCAGCAGCACCACCCGGCGCGGCTTGCGGGCCGGGGCCCGCCGCGGGAGCGCGGCAGGCTCGCCGCCCCGGCGCAGCAACTCCCGTACGGTACGCCGCGGATCCACGTCCCCGCGGCGCGCCGGACGGCGCCGGGGGGTACGGCGCGGTTCGCCGTCCAGGGCGAACACCGCCAGCAGCCGGTGCAGTTGGGCCCGCTCCGGTGCGGTCATGGCGGCGACGTCACGGTGCCGCAGCACCTCCGTCGCGCTGGCGAGCGCGGTCGCGGTGGGCCCGTCACCCGCCTCCTCACCGGTGGTGCGGTCCCCGGGCACGGCACGCGGCACCGCCGGCGGGCGCACCGGGCGGACCGCCGGCCGCACCCGGCGGTGCGGCGGCCGCCCGCCGTCGAAGAAGGCCGCGAAGACCCGGTCGTAGCGCTCCAGGTCGTCCGGGCCGCCGCAGAGCGTCAGCCGTCCCGCCCAGTACACGTCGCGGCGCCGCGACGGGTCGAGCCGGCCGAGCGCGGCCAGGAACGCCGCCACCCGGTCCGGGCCGGCCGGCACCCCGGCGGCCCGCAGGGCGCGGGCGAAGCCCACCACCCCCGCCGTGCCGTCCGCCGTGACCGTGCGCATGGTGCTCACCGCGACCCGCCCGCCCGCGCGGCGAGGATCTCCGACAGGTCGAGCGAACGCGCCCGCTCCGCGTCCTCGCGGTACTTCAGCACCGAGCCGAGGGTGGTCATCGCCAGGTCCGCGTCGAGTTCCGTCGCCCCCAGCGCGGCCAGTGCCTCCGCCCAGTCGATGGTCTCCGCCACCCCGGGCGGCCGCACCAGGTCCTGCTCCCGCAGGCGCTGCACCACGGCCGTCACCTGCGCCGCGAGCCGGGCCGCCACGTGCGGCTGCCTGCGCCGTACGATCGCCAGCTCCCGCTCGAAGCCGGGATGGTCGAACCAGTGGTAGAGGCAGCGCCGCTTGAGGGCGTCGTGCACCTCGCGCGTGCGGTTGGAGGTGAGCACCACCACGGGCGGCGACTGCGCGCGCAGGGTGCCCAGTTCGGGGACGGTGACGGAGTACTCCGACAGCAGTTCCAGCAGGAAGGCCTCGAACTCGTCGTCCGCGCGGTCGATCTCGTCGACCAGCAGCACCGAGGGGCTGGTCTCCAGGGCCCGCAGCAGCGGCCGCGCCAGCAGGAACCGCCGGCTGTAGAGCTCGCCCTCCAGGGTCTCCGGATCGCTGACGCCCGCCGCCTCGGCCGCCCGCAGGTGCAGCAGCTGCCGGGGGAAGTCCCAGTCGTACAGCGCCTGCGACGCGTCGATGCCCTCGTAGCACTGCAGCCGGATCAGCGGCGCGCCGAGCGCCTCGGCGAGCGCGTGCGCCAGTGCGGTCTTGCCGACGCCCGCGTCACCCTCGCAGAAGATCGGGCGGTGCAGCGTCAGCGCCAGGTAGCAGGCGACGGCGAGGCCGTCGTCGACCAGGTAGCCGGTCTCCTCCAGCCGGGCCCGCATCTGCTCGGGGCCCGCGATCCCCGGGAGCGGGCCGGTCGTGTGCGCCGGGGGCCCGGCAGTGGCGGCGAAGGGAGGGCGGGCATCGCGGGGCGCGGCGGCGGGCGGCGCGGCGGCGAACGGGCCTGGCGCGCCGGGGCCTGGGGCGCCGGGGCCGTGGGGCCCCACCGCCCCGGCGCGTGCCGTCGTCGCGGCAAGCGGCCCGCAGGAGGATCCCGCCGGGGCGGTCCACCCCGGCGGAATCCCGTGCGCCGGCCAGGTCATGCGCTGCGTCCGCTCCTCATGTCAGGTCCGCCGCGGCGAGGACGGCCCTGCGGGTCAGCACCCTCACCAGGTGCTCCCGGTAGTCCGCGGACGCCGACAGGTCGGACGCCGGACGGGTGCCCTCCGCCGCGCTGTCGGCGGCCGAGGTCACCGCCTCCGGTACGGCGTCGGCACCGGCGAGGGCCGCCTCGCAGGCGGTGGCGCGCACCGGGGTGGGCCCCATGTTCGTCAGCCCGACACGGGACTCGACGATGCGGCCGTCGTCCCTCCGCACCAGCGCGGCCACCCCCACCACCGCCCAGGCCTGGGCGCTGAGCTGGAACTTCTCGTAGTGGAAGCCCCAGGCGTCCGTCTTGGGCACCCGTACCTCCACCAGCAGTTCGTCGGGCCGCAGCACCGTCTGCAGGTAGTCGGTGAAGAACTCCCGCGCCGGGACGGTCCGCCGCCCGTCCGGCCCCTGGACGACCAGCTCGGCGTCCAGGGCGAGGACGGCCGCGGGCACGTCCCCCGCGGGGTCGGCATGGGCGAGGGCGCCGCCGATCGTGCCGCGGTGACGCACGGCCGGATCGGCCACCGTGGCCGTGGCGGCGGCCAGCAGCCCGGCGTGCCGCCGCACCAGCGGGTCGTGCACGACGTCGTGGTGCGAGGTCAGGGCGCCGATGACGAGGGTGTCCCCGTCGGCCCGCACCCCGCGCAGGCCGGGGATCCGGCCGACGTCCACGAGGAGTTCGGGGAAGGCGAGCCGCATCCGCAGGATCGGCAGCAGGCTCTGACCGCCCGCCAGCACCTTCGCCTCCTCCCCGGCGAGCGCGAGCTGCCCCACCGCCTCCTCCACGGAGCGGGGCCTGGCATAGTCGAACGACGCGGGAATCATGAGCCGTCCTCCTCCGGCCGGGCGGACCGCGCGTCCCGCAGGGCCCGCCAGACCCGTTCCGGTGTGCACGGCATCGGCACGTCCATGACGCCCAGCGGCCGCAGGGCGTCGACCACGGCGTTGACCACCGCGGGGGTCGAGGCGATCGTCCCGGCCTCGCCGACGCCCTTGACGCCCAGCGGGTTGGTGGTCGCCGGCGTCTCGGTGCGGTCGGTGAGGAAGTCGGGCAGGTCGGCCGCGCAGGGCACCAGGTAGTCGGCCATGGTGCCCGAGACCAGGTTGCCCTCCGCGTCGTACACGGCCTCTTCGAACAGGGCCTGGGCGATGCCCTGGGCGAGACCGCCGTGCACCTGGCCCTCCACGATCATCGGGTTGACGACCTTTCCGACGTCGTCCACGCACACGTAACTGCGGATCCGGACCCGGCCGGTCTCGGTGTCGACCTCCACCGCGCACAGGTGCGTGCCGTGCGGGTAGGAGAAGGCCTCCGGGTCCTCCACGTGCTCGGCGTTGATCGTCGGTTCCAGCCCGTCGGGCAGGTCGTGCGAGGTGAACGTCGCGAACGCCACCTCCTGGATGGTCCTGCGCGCCTCCGGCGAGCCCTTCACCGAGAAGACGCCGTTCGTGAAGTCCAGGTCGTCCTCGCTCGCCTCCAGCAGGTGCGCGGCGACCTTGCGGGCCTTGTCCACCACCTTCCGCGCGGCGCGGTGCACGGCCACGCCGCCGACGACCAGCGAGCGCGAGCCGTAGGTGTCCATGCCCTGCGGCACCGTGCGCGTGTCGCCGTGCAGCACCTCGACGTCCTCGAAGGGCACGCCCAGCACGTCCGCCGCGATCTGGCTCCAGCTCGTCACATGGCCCTGCCCGTGCGGGCTGGTGCCGGTCAGCACCTCCACCTTGCCGGTGGGCAGCATGCGGATCGACGCCGCCTCCCAGCCGCCCGCGCCGTAGCGCAGGTCGCGCAGGATCCGGCTGGGCGCGAGCCCGCACATCTCCGTGTACGTCGACACCCCGATGCCGAGCCGCGTCCGGTCGCCGCGCTCCTCCCGCTTGCGCTGCTCGGAACGCAGGTCGTCGTAGCCGAAGAGGGCGAGCGCCTTGTCCGTCGCCGACTCGTAGTTGCCGCTGTCGTAGGTCAGTCCGCCGATGGTGGTGTACGGGAACTCGTCGTGACCGATCCAGTTGCGGCGGCGCACCGCGACCGGGTCCATGCCGAGTTCGGCGGCGAGCTCGTCCATCATGCGCTCGATGGCGAAGGTGGCCTCGGGGCGGCCCGCGCCGCGGTACGCGTCGGTGGGGGTCTTGGTGGTGAAGACGCCCGTGCAGGTGAAGTCGTAGGCGTCCATCTTGTAGATGCCGGGGAACATGAACGCCCCGAGCAGCGGGACGCCCGGCGTCACGATCATCAGGTACGCGCCCATGTCGGCGAGCAGGTCGACCTTCAGGCCGAGCAGCTTCCCCTCGCGCGTCGCGGCGAGTTCGAGGTCCTGGATCTGGTCGCGGCCGTGGTGGGTGGCCAGGTAGCCCTCCGAGCGGGACTCCGTCCACTTCACGGGGCGGCCCAGCTTGCGGGCGACGGCCAGGCCGAGCGCCTCCTCGCCGTACACCTGGAGCTTGGAGCCGAAGCCGCCGCCGACGTCCGGCGCGACCACCCGGAGCCGGTGCTCGGGGATGCCGGTGACGACGGCCATCATCACGCGCACGATGTGCGGGATCTGCGTCGCGGAGTACAGGGTGTACTGGTCCGAGGTGTCCGGCGGCACCGCCACGACGGCCCGCGGTTCCATGGCGTTGGGGATGAGCCGCTGCTGGACGAAGCGCCGGCGCAGCACGACGTCGGCCCGCTCGCGCACGGTCGCGTAGTCCTCGCCGGTGGCCAGCGGCCAGGTGTAGCAGCGGTTGGTGCCCTTGTCGGCGTGGACCAGCGGGGAGCCCTCGGCGAGCGCCGCCTCCATGTCCAGGACCGGAGGCAGCGGCTCGTAGTCGACGTCGATCGCCTCCAGCGCGTCGGCGGCCGCGTAGCGGTCCCGGGCGACGACGACGGCGACCGGGTCGCCGGTGTGGCGGACCTCGTCGACGGCGACGGGCGGGTGCTCGGGCAGCACGATGTCCTCGGTGACGGGCCAGGCGCACGGCAGCGACCCGAGCCCCTCGGCCAGGTCGCGGCCGCTGTACGCGGCGACGACCCCCGGCCGCTCCAGGGCGGGTGTGACGTCGATCCGCTCGATGCGGGCGTGCGCCATGGGGCTGCGCAGGATCGCCATGTGCAGCAGGCCCGGGACGGTGATGTTGTCGGTCCAGTTGGTCCGGCCGGTCACCAGCCGGGCGTCCTCCTTGCGGACCCGGGCGCGGCCGACCTCGGGCTCGCGTCCGGTGAGCTGGTCGGTCATACCGGTGCCCCGCTTCCCGCCGTGCTGGGCTGGGCGTGCTCGGCCACGGCGCCGGGCTCGGGCGCCTGGTGCCAGCGTTCCTCTGCGGCGGCGGCCAGCACGGCGCGCACGATGTTCATGTAGCCCGTGCACCGGCAGAGGTTGCCCTCCAGGCCCTCGCGGACCTCCTCGGGCGTGGGGTCGGGGTTCTCCCGCAGCAGGTCGCGGGCGGCCATGATCATGCCCGGCGTGCAGAACCCGCACTGCAGGGCGTGCTGCTCGTGGAACGCCCTCTGCAGCGGGTGCCACTCGCCGTCGGCGGAGGCCAGCCCCTGGATCGTCGTCACCTCGCCGCCGTCGGCCTGGACGGCGAGCACCGAGCAGCTCTTCACGCTCTTCCCGTCGAGGTCCACCGTGCAGGCACCGCAGTTCGTGGTGTCGCACCCGACGGGGGTACCGGTCAGACCGAGCCGGTCCCGCAGGTAATGGACGAGCAGGAGGCGGGGCTCCACCTCGTCCTCGTAGGCCGTGCCGTCCACCTTCACCGAGATGCGGGTCATATGCCCTCCCAGAGGCGCCGCGTGGCGAATCCCCCGTTCTGCTCCGATACGCGCAACTGTAAGTCGCGCCCGGGGACAACGCGACGCCTCGGACGCGAGTTTCAGGGGGCTCTTGCGCTCGGAAATCCGAGGCGTAATGTTGATTACATGATTACCAGCGAACAGAAGGAAGCGCTGCGCGGCTGGCTCGCCGGGCGGCTCCCCGACGGACTGTTCGAGGCGCTCGTGGACGTGGCCGTCGACCGCGAGGAGATCACCGTCGTCGGCCGCATCCCCGAACCCGCGGTCGGCGCCGGCGCGTCACCGGTGGAACGCGAGGCCGCGCTCGACGGACGGATCGCCGAGTTCCGGGAACGCACCCGCGAGGACCGCGTCGCCGTCGCCCGCGAGGCGGAGCACCGCTTCGGCCGCAAGGTCTCCTGGGGCGTGGAGTGCGGCGGGCGCCGGGCCATGTACACCACCGTCTCCGTGCCCGTCATGACCCGGCTCCGCCAGCCCGAGCGCCAGGTCCTCGACACCCTCGTCGCGGGCGGCGTCGCCCGCAGCCGCAGCGAGGCCCTCGCCTGGTGCGTCCGCCTCGTCCGCGGCAACACCGACACTTGGCTCGGCGACCTGCGCGCATCCCTGGAACACGTCCAGCGCGTCCGCGCGCAGGGACCCGACCGCGACACCCCGGCGTCCGCCGAGGACGACTGACGGTCCCCGCTCGCCCGGCCCGGGTGCCCCGGCGCTCAGGCCCAGCCGCGGCGGGCGGCGTGCCAGCCGAGCTGGATGCGGCTGTCGACGCCGGCCTTGGTCATGAGTTCGGCGATGCGGCGCTGGACGGTGCGCCGGGAGACCCCGAGGCGGCTCGCGGCCGCCTCGTCGGTGAGCCCGGCGAGCACCAGCGCGAGCAGGCGGGCGTCGAACTCCTCGATGCCGTCCGGGCGCTCCTCGGCGACGCCGTCCCCCGCCGCCCGCGGCGACAGCGGATAGGCCTGTTCCCAGGCCAGTTCGAAGTATGCGACCAGTGCGTCGAGCAGCCCGCCCGCGTGCACCAGCACCGACGCCGCGGCGGTGTTCCGGCCGCTGAGCAGCGGCAGCATCGCCAGGTCCCGGTCGGCGATCATGAATTTCACCGGGACGACGTCGGTGACGCCGATCCGCTGGCCCGCCGCGAGGTCCGCGAGCGCCCGCGTGACCATGCCCGGCTCGTTGAGGGCGTCACGTTGCACGATCGTGCGGTAGAGGACCCCGCGGCGGACCCCGGCGCTCTCGGCCGCGTTGTCGTCCGGCCGCACCACGGCGAGCTCGGGCACCATCATCGACCGCACCTCGTGCCGGGCGGACTCCTGGAGCTGCCGGAACCGGTGCCGTACGGCGCCGACCTCGCTGATCACCTCGACGACGCCGCTCCCGGCGGAGGTCCGGTGCTGCTCGGCCAGTGCCAGCACCGCGTGCTCCGCCGCGCCGAGCTCGTCGCGCCGTCGCCGCAGTTCGCCGCCGAGGGCGACCGTGGGGGGTGCCGCCGTGAACCTGGCCGCCGTGCCCGTCACGGCCTCGTGCACGGCGAGGCCGCGCCCGGTCAGGGCCGTCAGCAGTTCCCGTACCTCCCCGGTGGCCCGGCCGCTTTCGGCCGCGAGTTCGTGGACGGCGGCACGGCCGCGCGCCACCAGGAGACGGTAGATCTCCTCTTCGGCCGGGCTGAGACCGAGCGCGGCGAGCATGGGACTCCTCGGAGCGGTGGGGGCACCGGGCGGGCCCCGGCCTGTGGATGCCCGGGGCCCGCCGTTGACGCGGATGCGGAAAGTTACTTCAGTCCGTAGGCCCGCGTCACCTCCTGCGTGAGGCTGTTGCCCGCGTCGTCCCAGGTCCGGGCCTTCAGCGACACGAACCCGCGGTGCGGGGCGTCGAAACGGGCCGTCCAGTGGCCCGTCGCCGTACGGTCCAGGCGGACCGGACGCCAGTGGCGCCCGTCGTCGTAACTGACGGCCAGCGTCGCGCCCGTGACCCGGCCCGCCCCCGCCGCGTGCGGCAGGTGGCTGCCGGTCAGGCGCAGGGTCTGCCGGCCGCCGCGCGCGTTCCCCGAGAGGTCGGTGGCGATCCCGTAGTCCAGTTGCATGAGCGCCATCCGGTCGATCCCCAGTGGGTCGGTGACCGGCTCGGACCTGACCCGCCACACGCTGTGCGTCCGGGGGGAGAGGCGGTAGGCGGCCGCGTCGCGCTCCGCGCGCAGGTCCAGGGTGTACGTGGAGGGCACGGTCGGGATCGGCCAGAGCGTCGCCGACGCGTACGCCGAGGTCTTCACCAGCTCACCGTCCTGGTACACCTTGAGGTCCAGGCCGGCGGTGCCGTCCTGCATGGTGCCGCCATGGCCGCTCCCGCTGTCCGTCCAGGGCTGGACGTTGAAGGACAGGAAGCCCTGCTGACGCTCGGACCACCAGTAGCCGCCGCCGTTGCGCGGATGCGCGACGGGGGCGAACCAGTCGCTCGCCACCCGGGTGCCCGCCCGGTACGTGGTGAGGGCGCCGTTCGACTCGAGGGCCAGACCGGGCCCCGTGATCGCGTCCTCGGCCCACGACGTGCCGGGCTGCGCGGAGAGGTAGTCGGTCCGCGTCCCGGGCATGTCCATCCTCAGCGGGAACCCGACCGCGTAGGTGCGGTAGGGCCGGTAGTCCCAGCGGTACTCGCCACTGGGGTACCCGGTGGTGCCGTGGAAGCGCATGTCCACGACGGCCAGTTCCGAGGCGCGCGGCCGGTAGGTCAGGCCCGTCGCCGGGATCCGGCCCGGGTGCGGGTCGACCAGGTCGTAGACGTACGGCGAGTCGGGCACGCCCTCCACGTCCAGGCGCAGCGTCCCGTGCCGGGCCCGTTCGATCAGCGGCCCGCCCTCGCGGGTGGTCACCGAGGCCACCGGGACGCTGCTGTAGCCGCCCTCGTCGGTGCCGACGTACTCCAGGAGCTTGCCCGGTCCGTCGTTGACGACGATCAGCAGGGCCGCGCCGGCGTCGGCCGCCGCCTCGGCCCGCTGCGAGCCGGTGAGCGCGTCCGAGCGGTCCACCAGCACGGCCTTGCCCTTGACGCGCAGCCCGGCGTAGTCGGCGGGTGCGCCGGAACCGGCGTACACCACGCCCATGCGCTGCCGGCCCTCGTAGAAGCCGGTCCCGGCCTGGCCCAGGACGGTGACGGGCCTGCCGTCCCGGGACACGGACAGCAGCGGGTAGGCCTTGCGCCAACGGGTCTCGTACTCGAAGGCGCCGCGGGTCACCTGCCGGGTGGGCAGGACGAACATGCTGTCGTACGTCGACGGCAGGAGGTACTGCGAGTCCACGGTGCTGGTACCGCCGTCCGAGCGGTACCAGTTCATGTAGAGCATCCGGTCCTCGGTCCTGCGCGGTACCTCGGCGGTGACCTCGCGGGTGCTGCTCGCGTCCAGGACGAGCGTGCGGCCCCGGTCCATGACGAGTTCCGGGTCACCCATCAGGGCCATGCCGAGGGAGTCGGGGCCGTGGCTGCCGGCCACGGCGAGGTAGCTCAGCGCGCTGTAGGTGCCGGCCCGCAGTCGCACGGTCGCGCGGCCGGTCCCGTCCACGGGGACGATCTGCGGGTCCGCGTCGGTGCCGAAGCGCTGCAACTGGACGAAGCCCGGGGCGGGCTTGCCTGACCGGTCCTTCAGCGTGACGTCGAGGGGGTGACGCTCCTCCTCCCGGTAGAGACCGACCTGGGTGCGCGCCCGCACGGCGCCGGACGCGTCGCTCGCGGAGATCTGCCCGAGGTAGCGGCGGCCGTCGGCGCCGAGCCCCGGCCGGGCGGTGGCGGTGACGGAGGCCGTCCCGTGCGCCGGGACGGTCACCGAGTCCGCGGAGAGGGTGAACATCCCCTCGGGTGCGGGGGTCCCGGCGTCGGCGCCCGGATCGACGTCGTACGGGCCGCCGGCCACGGATGCGGTCATGCCGAGGGAGAGGGTGACGGGGGAGTCGCCCGCGTTGCGGTAGGTGACCGTGCGGCCGACCGCGGCCGGGCCGCCGTGCGGCCAGGCGTCGAAGCCGAAGTACGCCGAGCCGGTGGCGGTGACCGTGGCCGCGGTGGAGGCGGCCAGGTCGGCCCGGCCCGCCCCGACCTGATAGGCCGTCAGGTCAGGGAGCGGCTTGGCCGTGCTCATCAGTGCGTCCTTGAGCTGCGGGGCACTCCAGTCGGGGTGCTCCTGGGCCAGGATCGCCGCGGCGCCCGCGACGTGCGGCGTGGCCATCGAGGTGCCGCTCATCGTCTGGTACCAGCCGCCGTCGGCGCTGCCCCCGGCCTTCGCGGCCAGGATGTCCACGCCGGGGGCGGCGATGTCCGGCTTGAGCGCGTAGTCGCCGTACCGCGGGCCCGTGGTCGAGAAGTACGCGAGCTCGTCCTCGGAGTCCACCGCGGCCACGGTCAGCGCGGAGCCCGCGGTTCCCGGGGCGCTCATCGACGCCTCGTGGCCGGTGTTGCCGGCGGCCACGACGAACAGCGCGCCGCTGTTCTCGCTGAGCCGGTCCAGGGCCTGACTCATCGGGTCCGTGCCGTCCGTGGGCTCGGACCCGCCGAGGCTCATGCTGACCACCTTGGCGCCCTGACCGACCGCCCACTCCATGCCCGCGATGACCCAGGAGTCCTCGCCGTACCCCTCGTCGGCGAGCACCTTGCCGATCAGCAGGTCGGCGCCGGGGGCCACGCCCTTCTCGGCGCCTTCGGAAGCGGCGCCGCTGCCGCCCACGGTGGAGGCGGTGTGCGTGCCGTGCCCGTTGCCGTCCTCGGCGGACTCGCCGGGCACGAAGCTGACCGCGGCCCTCACCCGGCCCGCCAGGTCGGGGTGGTGGGTGTCGGCCCCGGTGTCCAGCACGGCGACCTTGACGCCCTTGCCGTCGAGGCCGGAGCGCCAGGCGGCGGGCGCGCCGATCTGCGTGGTGCTGTCGTGGAGCGTGGCGCGGACCCGGCCGTCCAGCCAGATCCTGGACAGGCCGCCGCGCAGGGCGGGCCGGTCGGCGGGGGCGTCCGTGGCCACCGAGGTCCACAATTTCCTGACCTGCTTCTTGGCCGCCCTGACGGAGGCCCCGTTGACGCTCCTGAGCGACCGCACCTTGGTGGTGCCTGCGGGTGCCGTGGCCGCGACCTCGCCGCGGTAGCCGAGGATCAGCGGGATGCCGGTGCTGTGCTGGTCGTCGTAGCCCTGCTCGATCAACGAGGTGACGTCGAACAGCCTCCGGTCCAGGCGGTTCGCGGCGAGGTAGGGCAGGGCCTCGTCCGGGTAGACGTACAGGTCGCCGCCGACGGTCTCGGTCCGTACGCCTCCGGTGGAGCCGTGCGGGCGCCGCACGTCGACGGACTTCTTGCCGCCTCCGACGTCCGTCACCCGGACGACATGGCCGGTGATCAGCGTGACCGTGCGGGTGGCTGCGGAGGGACGGGGCGCGGCCGGTGCCGGCGGCGTGCCGTTCGCCGCCGCGGGCCCAGCCGGGCCGGTCAGGGTCGTGAGGACGGCGACGACGCCGACGGCGGCCGCGAGGGCCCGTCCGCCTCGTGGGCGACGGGGTATGAGGGAGATCATGGCCTGGTCCTACCGGCCCCGCCCGGACCGGGGGAACGGCCGGCGACTGGCGTCAAAGCGCCACGTCTCACATGTGCCAGCGGGCCGGCCCCGCACCGGCGACACCGTCCGGGCCCGCCCGGCGGACGGCACGCCGCCGTCGCACCGGGGCGCACCGCGCCGGGCGGCCGGAGTCCTCCGGCCCGCACGGCACTGCGCGTACGTCCGCGTGCCGGCGGTCCGGCCGGGCCCGCCGGGCGGCGCGTCGTCCCCCTTGCGCCCGAGCGCCCTGCGAGACCCCGTCACCCGGTGCGGGCACCTGCGCCGGTGAGCCGTACGGGTTAGATTCGGAGGCGTGTTGCGCATCGTGGACGGCAGGAGCGGCGAGTTTGTGGAACTGGACCCGGGGCGGCGCTTTCCGCTGCGGGTGCTGGCCCACACAGGTGCCGTGGGCGGGACGACCGCGCTGCGGGTGCTGCTGCTGGCGGACGTCCTGGCGCGTACGGCGGAGACCCACGGCGGGCAGGTGCTGGTGGCCTCGGTGGGCCCGGCCGACCCCGCCCTGGACGCGGCCGCGGCGGCACTGGGCATCAAGCCCGGCGCGGCACGCGGCGACGACGTGCGCGAGGCCGAGGAGGCGCTCGCCGGACCCGCCCGGGTGCACGTCGCACCGGCGGGCACCGAGACCGGCGGCCCCCGCCTGGACGTCGGACCGGTTCACCCGGACGAGGTAACCGCGGGGCCCGGCGTACGGCTGGCGCTGCTCCGCCTGGACCGCCGGGCCCCGGCGCAACTGACCCCGCGGACCCTTGAGGCGGCGGACGCGGGGCTCCGGCACTGGCGCGGTGCCGTGGCCCGCTGGGCCGAATCGCCGTCCAGACCGATGTGCGCCGCGTACGTGGAGCGCCTCCAGGCGGCCCTGAGCGCGGACCTCGACACCGCCGCCTACCTGGCCGCCCTCGACCGGCTGGAGACGGAGACCACCCTGCCGGACGGCTCCCGCTTCGAGACCTTCGCCCAGGCGGACCGCGTGCTCGCCCTCGAACTGACCGGCGAGGTCGGCGGGGTGAGGTCGTGAGGCGCCGCACGGAAGGACCGCGTCGGCTCGTCGTGCTGCGGCACGCCAAGTCCGCCTGGCCGCCGGACGTCCCCGACCACGACCGGCCGCTCGGCCCCCGCGGCCGGCGTGACGCCCCGGCCGTCGGCCGCTGGCTGCGCGAGGGCAAGCACACCCCCGACCTGGTGATCTGCTCGACCTCCCGGCGCACCCGGGAGACCTGGGAACTCGCCGCCGAGGCCCTGGGCGCCACGCCGCCCCCGCCGGTGCGCCTCGACGAGCGGGTCTACGCGGCCACCGCCCGCGCCCTCCTCGACGTCCTGCGCGAGGCCCCCGACGACGCCGCGTCGCTCCTGCTGGTCGGCCACAACCCGGGGGTCCAGGACCTCGTCCTGCGCCTGACGGGCGAGGCCCGCGCCGACGCCCTGCTCCGCGCCGCCGACAAGTTCCCGACCTCCGCCCTAGCCGTCCTCACCTGGCCCGGCCCCTGGTCCGCCCTCACCCCGGAACGCGCCCGCCTCGACGACTTCGCCGTGCCCCGGGGCTGAAGCGCGGCACCAGCACCGGCACCGGCGCCGCCCGCGTCAGGCCGAACGCCGGTCGAACCCCGGGGTGTTGTCGGCGCGCGCGGGAGCGCCACCGCGGCCGCCGGCGTCCCGCCGTGCCGCCGGTTCCCGGGCGCTCCAGCTGGCGAGGAGCTTCCAGGCGTCCTGCGAGGCCTGTTCCTGCGCCGGCAGGTACATGAACAGGGTCTGGTCGGGCTCGCCCGGCATCGTGAACGCCTGGTAGTCGACGGTCAGATCGCCGATGACGGGGTGGTGGTGACGCTTGGTCCCGTGGGTGCGGTCGTAGACCTTGTGGTCGGCCCACCAGCGGCGGAAGTGCTCGCTCTTCATGGCCAGTTCGCCCACCAGCTCGGCGGTGCGGGTGTCCTCGGGGTGACGGCCGGCGTCGAGGCGCAAGGTGGCGGTCATCTCGGCGGCGACCTGCTCCCAGTCCGGGTACAGGGCGTGGGCGGCCTCGTCCAGCAGGATCCAGCGGGTGAGGTTGCGCTCGCGTACCGGCATGGCGTCGAAATCGGCCATCAGCGCGCGGGCCAGGTGGTTGGTGGCCAGCACGTCGGTGCGGCGCCCGAGGACGAAGGCGGCCTGGTCGACGAAGGAGTCCATGAGCCGCCGCATCCCGGGCCTGACGCGCTGGACGGTCGGCGCCGAGCGGCGGCGGGCGGTGCCGGGCTTGGGCCCGGCGAGGTCGAACAGGTGGGCACGTTCCGCGTCGTCGAGCCGCAGCGCGGCGGCCACCGCCTCCAGCACACCGGCCGAGGGGCTGATCTGCCGCCCCTGCTCCAGCCGCGTGTAGTAGTCGGTGCTCACTCCGGCCAGTTGGGCGACCTCCTCACGGCGCAGCCCCGGCACCCGCCGGTAGGCACCCCGTTCGGGCAGCCCGGCCGATTCGGGGCAGATGCGGGCGCGTGATCGACGCAGGAACTCGCTGAGCTCGACGTTTCGGGCCATGCGTCCATTCTCGCTCGCCAGGTGGCGCGGGCGACCCGGGAAGGGGGGTCGCCGAGTCCTACGCAACCGGTTCCCCGGCAGGTCAGGGCCGGGAAGCGGCCCCTGCGGCCCGGTTCCCGCGTGGTGTCCTGGATTGCGGAGGCCCACCGGGCAGGCACGGATCCAGCCGAGCCCCCGTTCCCGGTCCTCCTCCCCTCCCGCAGACGGCATCCCCGAGCGCATCGAGGCTGCCGCCACCTGCCGCGATCACCGAACGTGATGGCACCGATCCTTGAGGAGACCACGGACATGACCAGCACCACCCACGCGTACGCCGCTCACGCTCCCAAGTCCCCGCTGGAGCGCACCACCATCGAGCGTCGCGAGGTCGGCGAGTTCGACGTCCTGATCGACGTCAAGTACGCCGGCATCTGTCACTCCGACATCCACCAGGTCGACGAGGGCTGGGGAGAGGCGATCTTCCCGATGGTCCCCGGCCACGAGATCGCCGGCGTCGTCTCCGAAATCGGCCCCGGCGTCACGAGGTTCCAGGTCGGCGACCGGGTGGGCGTCGGCTGCATGGTCGACTCGTGCCGCACCTGCGACAACTGCAAGGCGGGCCTGGAGCAGTACTGCACGGGCGGCGGCATGATCTTCACGTACAACGCGGTCGGCAGGGACGGCGAGCCCACCTACGGCGGCTACTCCCGGGCCATCGTCGTCGACGAGAACTACGTCCTGCGCATCCCCGACGGCCTCTCCCTGGAGGTGGCCGCGCCCCTGCTCTGCGCCGGCATCACCACCTACTCCCCGCTCCGGCACTTCGGCGCCGGACCGGGCAGGAAGGTGGCGGTCCTGGGCATGGGCGGCCTCGGTCACCTGGCCGTGAAGATCGCCCATGCGCTCGGCGCCGAGGTGACGGTGCTCTCGCAGTCCCTGCGCAAGAAGGAGGACGGACTGCGGCTGGGCGCCGACCACTACCGCGCCACCGGCGACCCGAGGACGTTCGAGGAGCTCGAGGGCACCTTCGACATCATCCTGTCCACCGTCTCGGCCCCGCTCGACTTCGGCGCCTACCTCAAGCTGCTGAAGACCGACGGCGCCCTGGTGAACGTCGGCCTGCCCGAGGAGCCGATCTCCCTGGACCTCTTCTCCGTGATCACCGGCCGCAGGACCATCGCCGGTTCCCTGATCGGCGGCATCGCGGAGACGCAGGAAATGCTGGACTTCTGCGCGGAGCACGGCTTCGGCGCGGAGATCGAGCTGATCCCCGCCGACCGGATCAACGAGGCCTTCCGGCGCATCCTCGCCAGCGACGTGCGCTACCGCTTCGTGATCGACGCGTCCACGATCTGACCGGGCCGCGGCCCGCACGGGACGCGACCGCCACGGGGCCGCCCGCCGACCGCACCGGACCGGCGGGCGGCCCCGGCCGGTCACCACCCCCGGTGGCCGACCGATCCAGGGGAGCAGAAGGCATGCACACCACCATCGACCGGCAGCACCCGGCCGGCCCCGCGACCTGCGCGGACCAGTGGCTCGTGGGCCTGCGCCGCCACGCTGCCCGCAGCGGCGAGACCTGGCACTACTACGTCGTCGACGACACCCAGGAAGGAGCCGACGCCGCCGTGGCCGCCGCGATGGGGCGAGCCGCGGCCCGCGACCGGGCCGACCGGGCCGACCGGGCCGACCAGGATCCGGCCGCGTCGATCACGGACCTCGAGGTCCGGCGGCTGCGCCACAGCCCCCTGGGCCAGGTCTACCTGGTGCCCGGCACGCGCGGGCGTCAGGCCGACGCCGCCAGGGCCGCGGCCGTGGCGGCGGCGAGACGGTCGAGGTAGCGGGGGGTGAGGGGGGAGCGGAGGACCGCGAGGCGCCAGTAGAGGGGGCCGGCCATGAGGTCGAGCGCGAGGTCGCAGTCCGTGCCGGCGGGGAGCTCGCCGCGTTCGACCGCGGCCTCGACGATGGCGGTGGCGATGCCGCGCTGGGTGTCGCGCAGCGCCGTCTGCAGGGTCTCGGCGATCTCCGGGTTGCGCGAGGCCTCCGCCAGCAGGTCGGGGATGATCTGCGAGGCGACGGGGTGCCGCAGCGCCCGCGCCGTCACCTCCAGCAGCATCCGGATGTCACCCGGCAGGCTGCCCGTGGCGGGCGCCGGCACGCCGAGCGCGGCGACGGCGGAGACCACGTCGAGGACGAGCGGCAGCTTGGAACGCCAGCGCCGGTAGACCGCGGCCTTGCCCACGCCCGCACGCCGTGCGATGCCCTCGATGGACATCCGGCCGTACCCGACCGCGGCGAGCTCCTCGAAGACGGCCGCCCGGATCGCCTCCGTGACATCGTCTCGGAGCACAGCCGCCCCGGCGGGGGCGCGTCGTGGGGGTGCGGTGTCCGGTGCCATGTCCGGCAGCCTACGCGACGACGGGACGGAACGGTTGCGTTCCAACGCTCGTGTGGTCTAACGTCCTGGTAACGACGATACGGTCTCGTTCCGTCGGCGCACAACCACCCCCCTGCGCCTCACCCCCCGAACGGAAGCGCCCCCCTCGTGAGCCTTGACATCGAGTCCTCCTCAGCGGCGCCCGCGCCGCCCGGCGCTCCGGCGCCGTCCCCCGCACAGCTGGCGGCCACGTACGGCCTCACGGTGAGCGGGGCCCGTCCCGGTCTGGGCGCCTACGTGCGGCAGCTGTGGGGACGCCGGCACTTCATCACCTCGTACGCCACCGCCCGCGTGGCGGCGCAGTACACGCGGGCGCGCCTGGGTCAACTGTGGCAGGTGCTGACCCCGCTGCTCAATGCGGCGGTGTACTACCTGATCTTCGGCCTGCTCCTGGGCACCGACCGCGGCGTGGACAACTACATCGCGTTCCTGGTCACCGGCATCTTCGTCTACACCTTCACCCAGTCCTCGGTGATGGCGGGCGTGCGGGCGATCTCGGGCAACCTCGGCCTGGTACGGGCCCTGCACTTCCCCCGTGCCAGCCTGCCGATCGCGCAGACGATCATGCAGCTGCAGCAGTTGCTGATGTCGATGCTCGTGCTCTTCGCCATCGTGCTGATGACCGGCGAGGTGCCGAGGCCGTCCTGGCTGCTCGCGATCCCGGCGCTGATCCTGCAGTCGGTGTTCAACGCGGGCCTGGCGCTGGTGATGGCGCGGCTCGGCAGCAAGATGACCGACCTCGCGCAGCTGATGCCGTTCATCCTGCGGACCTGGATGTACACCTCCGGCGTGATGTACAGCATCAGCCACGTGGCGGCGCACGCGCCGCAGGCCGTGAAGATCCTGCTCGGACTGAACCCCGCGGCGGTCTACATCGACCTGATGCGCTTCGCTCTGATCGACAGCTTCACCTCCGAGCAGCTGCCGCCGCACGTGTGGGCGGTCGCCCTGGGCTGGGCCCTGGTCATGGGCATCGGGGGCTTCGTGTGGTTCTGGAAGGCTGAGGAGAGGTACGGCCGTGGCTGAGCGCATCCCCACCGTGATCGTGGACGACCTGCACATCGTGTACCGGGTGCACGGTGCGGGGTCGGGCCGCGGCACCGCGGTCAACGCCCTGTCGCGGCTGGTCCGCCGCAAGGGAGGCAACCCGAACGTCCGCAAGGTGCACGCCGTGCGCGGCGTCAGCTTCACCGCCTACCGGGGCGAGTCGATCGGGCTGATCGGCTCCAACGGCTCGGGCAAGTCGACCCTCCTCAAGGCGGTCGCGGGGCTGCTGCCCGCGGAGAGCGGCAAGGTGTACACCCAGGGGCAGCCCTCCCTGCTCGGCGTGAACGCCGCCCTGATGAACGACCTGACCGGCGAGCGCAACATCATGCTCGGCGGCCTCGCGATGGGGATGTCGCAGGACGAGGTGCGGGAGCGCTACGAGTCGATCGTGGAGTTCTCCGGCATCAACGAGAAGGGCGACTTCATCTCCCTCCCGATGCGGACCTACTCCTCCGGCATGGCGGCCCGGCTGCGCTTCTCGATCGCCGCGGCCAGGAGCCACGACGTGCTGATGATCGACGAGGCGCTCGCCACCGGCGACAACCGGTTCCGCAAGCGCTCCGAGGCGCGGATCCGCGAGCTGCGCAAGGAGGCCGGCACCGTCTTCCTGGTCAGCCACAACAACAAGTCGATCCGGGACACCTGCGACCGCGCCATCTGGCTGGAGCACGGCACGCTGCGGATGGACGGCCCCACGGACGACGTGCTCAAGGCCTACGACGCGTTCACCCAGGGGAAGTGACGCCGCCCGGCGCGAGCCGGGCACCGGTGCCAGACTGAGGACGGACACCGGGACCACGGCAGCACCGGGCACGCACGCAGGCCAAGGAGACCGCCATGCTCACCACCCAGTACGTCAACGGCGCCCCGAACTGGATCGACCTGGGCAGCCCGGACCTCGGGGCGGCGGTCTCCTTCTACACCGGGCTCTTCGCCTGGGACGCGCAGTCGCTCGGGCCCGAGGCCGGCGGCTACGGCTTCTTCCGTCTCGGCGGGAAGACCGTGGCCGCGTTCGGGCCGCTCAGCGAGGAGGGCATGCGGTCCTCCTGGACGCTGTACTTCCAGACGGCCGACGCCGACGCCACCGCCAAGGCGGTCGAGCAGGCCGGCGGCACGGTCCGCTTCGCGCCCTTCGACGTCTTCAGCAACGGCCGGATGGCCGGCTTCACCGACCCCGGGGGAGCGGAGTTCGCCGTGTGGCAGCCCCGCGACATCAAGGGCCTCGACGTGGTCACCGAGCCGGGCAGCCTCGGGTGGGCTGAGCTGTACGCGCCGGACGCCGCCGCAGCCGGCGCCTTCTACGGCGCGGTCTTCGAGTGGCAGGCGCAGGACGTGCCGCTGGGCACCACCCGCTACGCCGTGCTGTCGACCTCGGGCGGCGGCCGGGAGGCGTCCCTGGGCGGCATCGTGGAGATCACCGAGGAGATGAGGGCCGCCGGCGTCACCCCGCGGTGGCTGCCCTACTTCGAGGTCGAGGACGCCGACGCGGTCGTCGCCAAGGCCGGGCAGCTCGGCGGGACGGTCGTCATGGCGCCGCAGCACGCCGAGGGCGTCGGGCGCTTCGCGCACCTAGCGGACCCCTTCGGCGCGCTGTTCGCGGTCATCGCCAGCCAGCCGGGGCAGGGCTGACGGAGCGGTACGGGGCCACTGTCAGTGCCCGCTGCAAGACTGTGAGCGACCAGGGCACAGCACCCCCGTCGAAGGAGCACACCATGCTCAGCACCAACTACGTTCCCGGCGCCCCCAACTGGCTCGACCTGGGGACCCCCGACGTCGAGGCCTCGGTGGCCTACTACCGCGAGGTCTTCGGCTGGGACTTCCTCTCGGCCGGACCGGAGGCCGGCGGCTACGGCATGTTCCGCACCGGTGACCGGACCGTCGCGGGCATCGGCCCCAACAACGAACCCGGCGTCACCACCGCGGCCTGGGAGCCGTTCTTCCAGACGGCCGACGCCGACGCCACCACCAAGTCCGTCGAACAGGCGGGCGGCGGCGTGCGGTTCTCCCCCATGGACGTCTTCGACCTAGGGCGGATGGCGGCGTACGCCGACCCGACCGGGGCCCGGTTCTGCGTGTGGCAGCCGGGCGCCAACAAGGGCCTGGACGTCGTCAACGAGCCCGGCTCCCTGTACTGGACCGAGCTCTACACCACCGACGCGCCCGCGGCGCTGGCCTTCTACCGCTCGGTCTTCGAGTGGAAGACCGAGGACTCCCAGATGCCCGGCAACGTCTACACCATGGTCTCCCCGGCGGGCGGCGGCGAGAGCGACGCCCACGGCGGCGTCATGCAGCTCGACGAGGAGATGCTGGCCGCGGGCGCCGGCGGGCACTGGCTGCCGTACTTCGCGGTGGCCGACTGCGACGCCACGCTCGCCAAGGCCGTCCAGGCCGGCGGCACGATCCGCGTCCCCGCGATGGACATGCCGCAGGTCGGGCGCTTCGGCCAGGTCGTCGACCCGCAGGGCGCGGCCTTCGCCGTCATCACACCGGTGCCCTCCGCGGGCTGAGGGCGCGCGCGGCGGCTACTCCGGTGGCGTCGGGGTGTCGTGGCTGGAGAACATGGCCTGGACGTCGAGTTCCAGCTTGACGGTCGGGCCCACCACCGCGATGCCCCGCGCCAGCATGCTCCGCCAGTTGAGGGTGTAGTCGTCGCGGTGCAGTTCGGCGGTGGCGAGGGCGGCGCAGCGCAGCTCCTCGCCGTAGCCGCCGGTCGCCATGCCCAGGTAGTCGGTGTCCAGGGTCACCGAGCGGCTGGTGCCGTGCATGCTGAGGTGGCCGTGGACGGCCCACCGCGAACCGCCCTGGTGCACGAAGCGGTCGCTCGCGAACCGGATCCAGGGATGGGCGGCCACGTCCAGGAAGTCACCGGAGCGCAGGTGGTCGTCCCGGGTCCGGTTGCCGGTGTTGATGCTCGCGGCGTCGATGGTGATCTCGACATGGGAGTCCTCCATGCGTTCCGCGACGCGTATGCCGCCCTCGAAGCGGTCGAACCGGCCGTGCACATGGGCCATGCCGACGTGCTTGGCGATGAACCGGACGGCCGTGTGCGGCGGGTCGAAGAACCAGGTGCCCGGCGGCGGCAGTTCGAGCCCCGGTGCGGGGGCCAACCGCACCGTGCCGATGGGGGACTGGAGTCCCGCCGCGATCTCCACCGTGCCCCGGTAGGGCCGCATGCCGTCCGCGCTGATCATCACCGAGTGGTGCCCGGGCGGCAGGGTGGCGAGGAACGTCCCGTACGGGTCGCTAATCGCCCTCACCTGCGTGCGCTGGGTGCGGGCGTCGGACACGGTGACCTCGGCTCCGCCCATCGGCCGGCCCGCGGGGTCGAGCACCTGACAGCTGATCAGTCCCGCGCCCCTGGCGATCGGTGGCAACAGAGCGGGATCCGCGGTGCCGTTGGCCGTCCGATTGCGCCGAAAGAGTGCGAAAGCCATGCGACCACCCTAGATGGTGGATCCACGCAAGTGTCAATTCGCCCTCAGGCGTCCAGCCAGTGCCGACGTCCCAGGTGGATCAGGTAGAGCTCCTTGCGGGCCCGCTCCGCGATGTGCTCCTCGGTCGCGGCGTCATCGGCCGGCGCCTCCATGAAGGCGATCGCCGTCATCAGCATGCGGTCCACGTACAACTCGGCGAGCATGCGCACGTCCTCGGCCGTCCAGCCCTGCGAGACGGGCTGCGCGCCGAGCGCCTCGGCCACTTCGTCTGCGAAGAGCGAGAGTTCGGCGGCGATGGCCTCGCGGACGGCCTGCACCCCGCCGTGCCGCTCGCGGGCGATGAAGCGGATGTGCGACCGGTGGTCGCGCACGTGCAGGGTGATGACGCGGACGGAGCGGGCGATGACCTCCTCGGCGTCGTCCTGCTCGGCCAGGATCGCCCGGATCATCGCGTGCAGACTGCCCAGCGACTCGGCGACCAGGGCCACTCCGAGATCGCCCATGTCGCGGAAGTGCCGGTAGAACCCGGCGGGCGCGACGCCCACTTCACGGGTGACCTCGCGCAGCCCCAGGCTGCTCAAGCTCTGGTTCTCCAGCAGGCGCAGGCCCGCGTCGAGGAGGGCCCGCCGGGTCTGCTGCTTCTGGGCCTCACGGACCCCGAGGGTGTGACTCATGTCATCCAGTAAACAGCCGTTCGCCGAGTTGCGCGAGAGTAGAGTACCGACTCAGTGAACAACTGTTATTCCAGTTGTTCACTGAGCTGTGACGTCGTCCGCAGCCCGCAGTGCCATCCGGCAACCGAGAAAGGCACACGCCGTGACCCTCCTCGTCGTCCTGGTCGCCATGGGGATCCTCCTGGGCACCGTCTCGTACACCTCGTCCTCCGTCTTCTTCGTCGCCGCGGGCGTGGTCGGTGTCTGGCTGCTCACGTTCTACGTCCGCGAGCGCGTCGGGCACCACCGCCACCACCGCTGACCCCACGTCTCCCAGGGGGGAACCCACCCATGGACTCCTACGTACCTGCCCGTGAGCGCGAACTGCGCGCCATGGAAGCCCGGTCGGGCTCGGACGGCTCCGACGGCATGGCCGTCGCCTCGTTCGTGCTGGGCCTGGTCGGCCTGCTGGCCTTCAACATCGTGCTCGGCCCCTTCGCCCTGATCCTCGGCGGCGTCGCGCTCGTCCGGGGCACCCGGCGTCCGGTCCGGGCGATCCTCGGCCTGGTGCTCGGCGCGGCCGACCTGATGGTGCTGGTCGTGCTCATCACCATGAACAAGGGCCTCATCTGGCCGTTCGGCCTCTGACCGCGAGGGACGCGGCCGACGGGAAACGGGGGAGCGGGTCCCCACCCTTCACGGGGGGGGTGGGGACCTTCCGCACGTCCCGGCGCGGGCGACGCGGCACGGGGACGGGGCGTCGGGACGGGGCGCGGAGCCTAGTTGCGGGTCCAGCCCCCGGAGGACCAGTAACCGTACTCGGGGCGGCCCTTGACGCCGCTGGTGCGGAAGGGGCGCCCGCCGTCGTCGATGCGGACCGTGTCCGTCAGGCCGCCGGCGCTCCACTCCAGTTCGAGGAACCAGTCGCAGTCGCAGCGCACCGTGCGGGCGTGCACCCTGAGCACCAGCGGATCCTGTGCGGAGACCTGGTACGGGAGGCGGACCGCGGGAAGGACGTGCTCGCTGTCGGAGCCGTCCCGCGGCCGCGGCTGCGGACGCGCGGCGTCGAGGTCCACCGCGTACTCCGCGGGGGTCAGCGCTCCACCGCAGCCGTTGTCCATCGAGTACGACGACCAGCGCAGCGGGTCGCGTCGTTCGACGACGCGGACGTGCAGGGCCTGCACCACCACCGGCGTCGACCCGCGCCCCCGGATCGTGGCCTCGACGATGGTCGTACCGCCGTGCACGGCGCCGAGCGCGGCGGCCCAGGCGCGCGCGTCCTGGGAGACCGGCGGGGGAGGGACGTCCGCGGGGGGCCGGTCGATGAGGTAGTCGTGACCGCAGCCGTTCTCCCAGACGTGCGAGCGCACGCTCCAGACCAGAGGCCGCGCGGGCACCGGGGCGTGGGAAGCCGTGCTGCCGCCGGGGGAGCGCGCAGCGGTGTCGGTGCCGTTCGCCGACGGCGTCGTGGACGAGGCCTGCCCGGAGGGGGACGTGCCGGGCGAGGCCGGGACCGTGCCCGTCCCACCCGGCGAGGGGGGTGTGCCTCCCGCCCCGCCGGGGCGCGCGGAGGGCGAGGACGCGGCGTGGGCCGGCGGACCCTCGCCGCCCGTGCCGTCGGTCATCGCCAGTGCGGCGCCGGTGAGCACGAGCGCCGCCACCGATCCGGCGACGGCGGGCCGCGACAGACGCCGGCGCCAGGAGCGCGGCGGGCGCGGCGCCGGGACAGTGCCGATCGGGTCGAGTTCGGCGGGCGCCTGCGGGGCCGCCTCGGGGCCGGGTGGAGGCGCGTTTCCGACGGGGGCGTTCCCGGCGGCGTTCCCGGCGGCGTCGTCGTCGCCGTTCGCGTCGGCCTCTCCGTCTCCGCTCCCGTTGCCGCTCTCGTCGCGCTCGGCCACCGCACCGCCGCCGCCGCGGTTGCCGACCCGCCGGACGGCGTCCGCGAGCACCCATCGGCGGTGCAGCTCGACCAGTTCCTCCGGTCCCGCGCCGCACAACCGCGCCAGGCGCTCCACGACCGCGTAGTCGGCCGGTACGGCGTCGCCGTTGCAATAACGGTGCAGGGTCGACGTGCTGACGTGGAGCCGGGTCGCCAGCTGCCCGTAGCTCAGCCCCGAACGGTCCTTCAGGTCACGTAAATACCGGGCGAAGTGCTCGCTGCCCGCTGCCGTACCACCCATGTCCCGCGCCCCCGACGTCTTCCCGTGTCCCGGCCGCCCGTTCCAGGGCGCTCACGTCTCCCCAGGCCAGGGTACGCGCAACCGTTCCGGCGTCCCGGAACCGGCCGCTGCTGTTGCCGGGTCGTGACGGCGCCGCGCAGGCTGAGGTGCAGTACCGGCGCCGTTCGGCGACGGTCCTCGTCCACGACCTGACCACGGGGGAAGCACCTTGAACCGCACACCCACCCGCCGCGCCGCCGTGACCGCGCTGGCCGCGGTCGCCGCCACCTCTCTGCTCGCCGCCGGCTCCGCCGAGGCCGGGGCCGCCGCGCCCACCGCGGCGCCGAGGTTCCTCGCGCCGAAGGAACTGCCGCCGTACCCCCTCTCGCCCTGGTACGCCGACCGGGTCACCGGCGGCCTGCCCGAGGGCGGCACCGCCTGCGCCCTGCGCGGCCTGCCCCGCAAGGGCGTCTCGCACCGCTCGTTCTGGACCGAACTGGACACCAACGCCCAGCAGGTCACCTTCACGACCAAGAACACCAAGGCGGCGCGTGACCTGGCCGCCAAGCTCCGCGCGTCCGTGCGGGGCTGCGCCGGCCGCTTCCTGGAGCAGAACCCGGGCTCGGAGGCCGACTGGAAGGACTTCGGCGCCCTCGACGTGGAGGAGGGCGCGCACGTCTACGGCGTGCACGTCGCGCCCCCCGAGTCCGAGCACAACGTCCGGCTCTACGGGATCGGCCGCGACGGCCGCACCGTCACCGTCGTCGAGTGGGGCCAGATGGGGACCCTCGACCAGATCCCGCTGAAGGCCTTCAAGAAGACCACGCGGACCGCCGTGAACAAGCTGTACCGCTGACGACCGCTGACGACCGCTGACGACCGCTGACGCGGAAGCGCGGCCCACGGACACCGGCGGCGGGGCCCCGGGGGGAGCCCCGCCGCCGGAGCGGCACCATGTCCGTCACAGCGGCTCGACGCGGGTGAGCCCGCAGGCGTCGAGCCGCAGCCAGCGCGTGACGCCGATGCCCCGCAGGAACGGCAGGTCGTGGCTCGCCACGACCAGTGCCCCCTCGTAGGAGGCCAGCGCCGTCGTCAACTGCCGTACGCTCGCCATGTCCAGGCTGTTCGTCGGCTCGTCGAGCAGCAGCAGCTGCGGCGAGGGCTGGGCGAGCATCAGCGCCGCGAGCGAGGCCCGGAACCGCTCCCCGCCCGACAGCGAACCGGCCGCCTGGTCGGCCCGTCCGCCACGGAAGAGGAAGCGGGCCAGCGACGCGCGGATGCGGTTGCCCGTCGCCTCCGGGGCGAACCGCGCCACGTTGGCCACGACCGACAGCTCGTCGTCCAGGACGTCCAGCCGCTGCGGCAGGAAGCGCAGCGGCACATGCACCTGCGCCTCGCCCGCCGCCGGCGGCAGTTCGCCGGTGATCGTCCGCAGCAGCGTCGTCTTCCCGGCGCCGTTCCGGCCGACCAGCGCGATCCGTTCCGGGCCGCGCAGCTCCAGGTCCCCGGCAGGCGCCCCGTACGCCGTCCGCAGGGAACGCAGCGTCAGCACGTTCCGGCCGGCGGGCACCGCGGTGTGCGGCAGGTCGACGCGGATCTCGTCGTCGTCCCGCACCGCCTCCACGGCCTCGTCCAGCCGCTCCTTCGCCTCCGCCAGCCGCTCGGTGTGCAGCACGCGGTGCTTGCCCGCCGACACCTGGGCGCTGCGCTTGCGCAGTTTCATCACGGCGCGCGGCTCCCGCTTGTTGTCGTACATCTTCTGCCCGTACCGCACACGGCGGGCCAGTTTGACGTTGGCGTCGGCCAACTCCCGCTTCTGGCGCCGCACATCGGACTCCGCGACGCGCAGCATGCGCTCGGCGGCCTCCTGCTCGACGGCCAGGGCCTCCTCGCAGACGGCGATGTCGCCCCCGTACCAGCGGACCCCGCCGTCGCGCAGCTCGGCGATCCGGTCCACGTGCCGGAGCAGTTCGCGGTCGTGGGAGACGACCACCAGCACGCCGTTCCAGGCCGCGACCGCCTCGTGGAGCCGCTGCCTGGCCGCCAGGTCCAGGTTGTTGGTCGGCTCGTCGAGCAGCAGCACGTCCGGACGG
This sequence comes from Streptomyces sp. NPDC006207, assembly GCF_040613835.1. Taxonomy (NCBI): domain Bacteria; kingdom Bacillati; phylum Actinomycetota; class Actinomycetes; order Kitasatosporales; family Streptomycetaceae; genus Streptomyces; species Streptomyces sp. NPDC006207. The sequence continues at coordinate 74,662 of NZ_JBEXSX010000020.1, forward strand.
CGCAGCAGCAGGGCCGCCAGCCGCAGCAGGACGCACTCGCCGCCCGACAGTTCGCCGACGACCCGGTCGAGGCCGACGTGGCCCAGTCCGAGGCCGTCCAGTCCGGCGCGGGCCCGCTCCTCCACGTCCCAGTCGTCGCCGACCGCCGCGAAGTTCTCCTCGCGTACGTCGCCGGCCTCGACGGCGTGCAGTGCGGCCCGCGCGTCCGCGATGCCCAGGGCCTCGTCCACCCGCAGCGCGGTGTCCAGGACGACGTCCTGCGGCAGGTAGCCGACCTCGCCGACGACGCGAACCGTCCCTTCGGCGGGGGTCAGTTCGCCCGCGAGGAGCCGCAACAGGGTGGACTTCCCGGAGCCGTTGAGCCCGATGAGGCCGGTGCGGCCGGGGCCGACGGCGAGCTGGAAACCGTCCAGGACGGGAGTGCCGTCCGGCCAGGCGAAGGAGAGGTCGGTGCAGGTGATGGAGATCGTGGGATGTCCCATGTGGTCCTCCGGGGTGCTCGTGAATGACGACGGGTCGGCACACGGGGACACCGGAAGGCGGGCGCTGCACACAGGCGGCTGCTCACGGCCGAGGTCGCACACGGGCCCGCGCGGACGCCGGTTCGGCGAGCCGCGGACACGGTGTCCCTGACCTCAGAAGAGCAACGGCCTTCTCCAATCGGACGGTGGCAGGCCGGAGCAGAAGCTACGCCGGTGCCCGGGCCCCGGCAACGCATTTACCGGGCGCCCGGTCCGTGGGAGTGTGACGCCGTGACCTCCCGGACCACCGCGCCCGACGGCCGCGTCGCCTCCGTCCTCCGCTTCACCACCGAGCTCGTGGCCTGGGTCGCGACCCCGTGGGCCCTGGCCGGGCACTCCTGGCCGCTCGCCGCGCTCTCGGTGGTCGTGCTCGCCGGCCTGCCGACGGTGTTCGCCACCCCCGGGGACAAGGCGCAGGTGATCGTCCCCGTCCCCGGCGCGGTGACCGTCGCGCTGGTGCTGCTGCAGCTCGGAGCGGCCGTCGTCTCCTCCTGGGCGGCCTGGCCCGCCCCGGTCGCGGTGCTGGTCGGGGTCCTCGCGGCCGCCACCGTCGTGGCCGAGATCCCCCGCTGGCGGTGGCTGACCGGGAATGGATTTGGTCCTGGCGCCGACACCCCGTAAGGTTGCGTTCAACGACGCGGGGTGGAGCAGCTCGGTAGCTCGCTGGGCTCATAACCCAGAGGTCGCAGGTTCAAATCCTGTCCCCGCTACTGAAGCCGAGGGCCCGGTGCATCAGCACCGGGCCCTCGGTCTTTGCCTGCCCGTGCGTGTCCGGCCGTGCGCTCAGCGTTTGCGGAGCGGTTCGTAGGGCGGGACGTCGCGCCCCGGCTGCCAGTGCGCGCCCTGGCGGATGTGCCGGACGATCAGCACCAGGTCGGTGCCGGCGGCGAGCGCCAGCAGACCGAAGAAGACGGCCCACCCGGTACGCCCCAGGTCGGCGAAGAGCACCGTTCCCGCGATCGCCCAGACCAGCCCGAAGGCCGCGAGTGCGAGCCGCATCCGCAGTGCGCTGCGAGCCCGCAGGGGCTCGTTCCCGCTCCGTCCCATACGCATGGAAAACGCCTCCTCATCCGGTTCGTACCCGGCTACGCTCGTCCCATGACATGGCGACATTGATCCGCACCGGAGTCCCCACTGGCGCGCAGGCTCTACGCCTACGCCTTCCTCGAGGACCTGATCCCGCTCTACCCGGTGTACGTGGTGCTCTTCGCGGGTGCCGGGCTGTCCGAGGCGGGGATCTCCTCGCTCTTCGCCGTCTGGTCCCTCACGGCGTTCCTGCTCGAGGTGCCCTCGGGCGTGTGGGCCGACCGCTTCTCCCGGCGCGCCCTGCTCACCCTCGCGCCGCTGCTGGCCGGGGCGGGCTTCACGCTGTGGACCCTGTGGCCGTGCTACGCGTCCTTCGCCGCCGGGTTCGTCCTGTGGGGCGCCGGGTCCGCGCTGCGGTCCGGGGCGCTGCAGGCCCTGGTGCACGAGGAGCTGACCCGCGTCGGCGCGGCGCACGCGTACGCCCGCCTCACCGGCCGGGCGCAGGCAATCGGCACCACGGCGGCCCTGGCCGCGACCGCGCTGGCGGGACCGCTCCTCGCGGCCGGCGGCGACCGCGCGGTCGGGCTGGCCAGCGTCGCGGTGACCGTGCTCACCGCGCTGGCCGCCCTCGCGCTGCCCGAACCCCGGGCACGCGGCGCCGGTGCCGACGAGGGCGGCGGCGCGGCCTCGTACGCAGGGCTGCTGCGCGAGGCCCTCGACCAGGCCCGGCACACCCCCGGCGCCGGGCGCATGGTGACCGTCGTCTCCCTGGTGGCCGGCGCGACCGCGCTGGACGAGTACGTCCCGCTGCTCGCGCAGGCGACGGGCGTGCGGCCGTCCTTCGTCCCGCTGCTCGTACTCCTGGTGACCGCGGGGGCCACGGCCGGCGGCTGGCTCGCCGGCCGCGGTACCCGCTGGGCCCCGCTCGCACCGGCCGCCGCCGTGGTGTGCCTGACCGCGGGCGCGGCCGGCACGCATCCGGCCGGCCTGGCACTGGTGGCCGTCGCCTTCGGCCTCCTCGACTGGGCGACGACGGCCGCCGACGCCCGCCTCCAGGACCGCATCACCGACCGCACCCGTGCGACGGTCACCTCCTTGGCGGGCCTGGGCTCCGAGGCCGGATCGCTCCTGCTCTTCGGCTGCTGGGCCCTGGGCTCCCACTGGTCCGGGCCGGGTCCGCTGTTCGCCCTGGCGGCGCTGCCGCTGCTGCTTCCTGTGCTCCTGCTGTGGAGGTGCAACATTTCCCCACCCCCACGACGTCAGTGAGGTGAGGGCGACGCCGGACGACGACGGGGTGGGACATGCACGAGGACCGTACGAAGGACTTCCTGGACTTCGCGAGGACCCGCGCTGCACATCTCTTCCGGTCGGCCTGCCTGCTCACCGGCGGTGACACCCATCTCGCCGAGGACCTCGTGCAGGAGACCCTCGGCAAGCTGTACGTCACCTGGTGGCGGGTGTCCCGCGTGGGCAACCCCGCCGGGTACGCCCAGACCGTGCTCGTCCGCACCTTCCTCAGCCACAGGCGGCGGCGCAGCAGCGGCGAGTCCCCCACGGGCGAGCTCCCCGACGTGCCCGCGGACGCCGGCGGCTCCGACAGCGACACGGCCCTGCTGCGGCTGACCCTCCTGGACGCGCTCGCCCGGCTGGCGCCCAAGGACCGCGCGGTCGTCGTCCTGCGCTACTGGGAGGACCGGAGCATCGAGGAGACCGCCGACGCGATGCGGGTCAGCTCGAGCGCTGTGCGCAGCCGGTCGGTGCGTGCCCTCGCCAGGCTCCGCGAACTGCTCGGCGACAGCCTCGCGGAACTCGTCTCCTCCCACTGACTCCCCCCCCACCGGCTTCCCTTCCCCTTACGACCTCTCCTCTCCTCCGGACGGTGGTTCACCATGCCCTTCGAAGACGACCTCGGCGCCGCTCTGCGGAGCACCGGCGACAGTTTCAGCACCGACCACCGCGCCCTCGTCGCGGCCGGCCTCGCGCAGGGCCGCAGCCTCCACCGCCGCCGTACGGCCGCCGTCGCGGGCACCGTCGCCGCCGTGGCGGCCGCGGGGGTGACCGCCGCCCTGGTCGTCCCCCGCGGCGGCGCCCAGGACGTGGGCCCGGCGACGACGGGCACGATCGCGAACTTCGGATGGGGCCCCGAGACGGCCTCCGACCGGAAGATGCTCGCGGTCTTCGAGGACCTGCTCCCCGCGGGCAGGATCCTGGCCGGGCACGCCACGGACACGCGGCCCTCGGCGCACATGGTCCCCAGGGCCCAGGTCGTCTGGGACGACGGTCACGGCGCGTCGACGATCGCCGTCGCCCTCAGTCGCGCCACGCCCGGCCAGGAGCGCACCCGTTGCCCCGACCTCACGCTCATGAGGGAGGGCAGCACCTGCACGCGCACGGAACTCCAGGACGGGTCGGTGCTGGTGGTCATCAGGACCTGGGAGTACCAGGACGAACGCACGGGGCCCAAGAACTGGCGGGCCGTCCTGACCACCCGTGAGGGCCACCAGATCGAGGCCGACGAGTGGAACGCCACCGAGCAGAAGTCCGAGCACTCCACCCGGGACGACCCGCCGCTCAGCGCGGCGCAGCTCGGTGCCCTGGTGCGTGCGACGGAGTGGAAGCGCCTGTTCGCCGTGTTCCCGGAGGCTTCGGCCTCGTCCGGGGAGCCCCGCCCCGGATCCGGCGAGGTGAGCGGCACGGAGATCCTGAAGCGCCTCAAGGCCGTCATGCCGGCGGGCCTGAAGATCACCGCACCGGTGGGGGAGGACGGCTACGCCCACGTCACGGTGGACGACGGTCACGGGCCCACGCTCGTCGAGGTCAACGTCCAGCACTGGGCCGAGGAGGACTTCGGGGACCTGAACTTCTCCGACCCCCAGACCCTGCCCGACGGCACCAAGGTGCAGACCACTCAAGGGGCGGGGGACAAGGGCGGGGCCGGGATCCAGCAGTGGACCGCCGACACCCTGCGGCCCGACGGGCTGCGGGTCGTCATCTCGGAACTCAACTCCGGTGGCTACCACCGGCCTCCCACGCGCACCACGCCCGCCCTCGGCATGGACGCCCTCGTGAAGGCGGCGACCGACCCCCGGTGGGAGTCGCTCGGATGATCACCCGGGCGGCCCGCCCGGCGGGCCGCCCGCCATGGGGTCGGTTAGCGTCGCCGGTGGCCCCACGGGATTCCACGAGTCGCTGTTGACGGGGGGACAGCAGGCCTAGAATCCGGGACTGTTGCAGTGTCCACCGACCCGTTCAGGGGGAGCGCGCATGTCCCACCTCCCGTCCAGACGTGCGATGTTGCGGACGGCGGCGACGGCCGCGGGCGCCGTGGTCGTCGGATTCGACCCCCTGGGCCGCAGTTGGGCCGTGGCCGCGGCGGCCGCGGACCGGGCGGACGGCACGCTGGCGGGGCTGCCCCACCTGGACGGGACGCTGTTCACCGACGACGCCTCCCTCGGCGCCGCCGCGGACGACTTCGGGCACATCGTGCACCGCAGGCCGGTCGCGGTGCTGCGTCCGGGGTCGGTGGACGACGTCGTCGCCATGGTGCGCTTCTGCAACCGGCACGGGCTGAAGGTGGCGCCGCGCGGCCAGGGCCACGGCACCTACGGTCAGGCGCAGGTCGACGGCGGGCTGGTCATCGAGACCACGCCCCTGGCGGGGATCGGCCCGGTCGGAGCGCACAGCCGTACCGTCACGGTCGGCGCCGGGGCCACGTGGAGCGAGGTCACCAGGGCCACCCTGGCGCACGGGCTCACGCCGCCCGTCTTCACCGACTACCTCGAACTCTCCGTCGGCGGCACCCTGTCCGTGGGCGGACTCGGCGGGCAGAGCCACCACCACGGCGCCCAGGTCGACAACGTCACCGAGCTGCACGTCGTCACCGGGGCGGGCGAGTCGCTGCGCTGCTCCCCGTCGCGGCACCGGGACCTGTTCGAGGCGGTGCTGGCGGGCCTGGGGCAGTGCGCCGTCATCGTGTCGGCCACGCTGCGCCTGGTGAAGGCCCCGGCGACGGTCCGGCACTACCTGCTGCCGTACCACGACCTCGGCACCTTCCTCGCCGACCAGCGACTGCTGGTCACCGACGGCCGGTTCGGCTACGTCGAGGGCCAGGTCGTCCCGGACGCGAACGGCGCCTTCCGCGGCTACGTCCTGGAGGCGGTCTCGTACGACGCCGCGCCCGACGACGCCGCGCTGCTGGCGGGGCTGCACCACGACACCGCGGGCGTGCAGACCGAGGACCTCGGCTACTTCGCCTTCCTCGACCGGCTCGCGGCCTCGGTGGCGGCGCTCAAGGCCGCCGGCCTGTGGGACTTCGCCCACCCCTGGCTCAACCTGCTCATCCCCGGGGACAAGGCCGCCGCCGTGGCCGGCGGCATCCTCGACGCGCTCACGCCCGCCGACCTGGGTCCCGGTGTCGTGCTGCTCTACCCGCTGCTGCGCGAGCGCCTGCACCGCCCCCTGCTGCGGGCCGGCCAGGACCCGGTCCCGTACCTGCTCGCCGTGCTGCGCACCACCCCGCCGCAGGACACCGCGACGGTCGACCGCCTCCTGGCCGCCAACCGGGCCGCGTACGAGGCCACCCGGGCGGCCGGCGGCACCCAGTACCCGGTCGGCTCCATCCCCTTCGGCCGCGCCGACTGGCGCGCCCACTTCGGCTCCGCGTGGCCCGCCCTGGCGGCGGCCAGGCGCCGGTACGACCCCCGGGGGATCCTCGTCCCCGGTCAGGGGATCTTCTGAGCGGGCGGCCCGCCCCGTAAGGTCCCCCCATGGGGAGACACATCGCGTTCGACCGACTGCACAACTTCCGCGACCTGGGCGGCTACCGCACGGCCGGCGGCCGCACGGTCCGCTGGGGGCGGCTCTACCGTTCCGACGCGCTCTCGAAGCTCGGGGGCACGGATCTGGAGCGCTTCGCCGCCCTCGGGGTGCGCACGGTCATCGACCTGCGCTACCCGTTCGAGATCGAGGCCAAGGGGCGCGTCCCGGAGGCCACCGGGGTCGCCTACCACAACCTCAGCATCGAGCACCGGCCCGTCGACCAGACCGCGTTCGGGCCGGAGGTCGAGACGACCGCCTTCTACGCCCGGCTGCACGCGGAGGTCGCGGCCGACGGCGTCAAGGAGCTGGCGCGCGCGCTCGAGGTGATCGCCGCCGACACCAGCGGGCCGCTGGTGTTCCACTGCGCGGCGGGCAAGGACCGCACCGGGCTGCTCGCCGCGCTGGTGCTCGGGCTGCTGGGGGTGTCCGAGGAGGACATCGTCGCCGACTACGCGCTGAGCGAGCTGGCCACCGCCCGCCTGCTCGCGGACTGGACGGCGGCCAACCCGGAGCGGAGCCTGCGCTGGCCCGGCTGGGGGAGGGCGCCCGCCGACGCGATGCGGATCTTCCTCGCCGGGCTCACCGCCGAGCACGGTTCCGTCGAAGGGTACGCCCGCGCGCGGCTCGGCACGGACGACGCCCTGCTCACCGCCCTGCGCGAGGTGCTGCTCACCGGCTGACCCCCCAACGTGCAACTTATCGGTTGCGCGATATGGCCTTACGTGCAACCCTGGAGTTGCACGTAAGGCTGTCCAGCGACGGAGGAACCATCATGAGCACCCAGACCCAGGACCGGATCGAACGGGAGATCAGCATCGCGGCGCCGGTCGAGCGCGTGTGGGACGTCCTGACCAGGCCCGAGCACATCGGCCGCTGGTTCGGCGAGGACCTGGGCGGTGGCGGCGCGCCCGCGGACGTGGACCTGCGGCCGGGCGGCGCCTTCGAGATCGACCACGGCTTCGGTGTCTACCCCAGCCGCATCGTGAGCGTGGAACCGCCGCGCTACTTCTCCTACCGCTGGGCCACCGCCTTCCCCGGCGCGGAGGCCACGCAGGACAACTCCACCCTCGTCGAGTTCACCCTCACCGCCGACGGGGACGGCACCCGTCTGCGGGTCGTCGAGAGCGGCTTCGCGGCCCTCGCCATCCCCGAGGACCGCATCCCGTACGCCGGGTACGAGAGCCATGCGCAGGGCTGGGTGGACGTCACGGCCGGACTCGCCACGTACGTGGAGAAGCTGCCCGCATGACGCAGACCCGTACCGAGGGCGAGGAGGACGTCTTCGCCGCGCTGGCCGACCCGATGCGGCGTCGCATCCTGGACGCCATCGCCGAGCACGGTGACACCACCGCCACCGTGCTCGCGGCCGAGCTCCCCGTGTCCCGTCAGGCGATCGTCAAGCACCTCACGGTGCTGGACCACGCGGGACTGGTCGCCGGGAGGCGCACGGGCCGGGAGATGCGGTACGCCGTACGGCCCGAGCGGCTGGTGGCGGCGGCGCGGTGGATGGACCGCGTCGCCGCCCGCTGGGACGCCCGGCTGTCGGCCATCAAACGCCTTGCGGAGGAACCCACTTCGCGGGACCCCGGTGTAACCTGAGCGCCGTGAACGGGGAGAGGCCGCCGGACAAGTTCTCCGGCCGCATAGGCGACGGTCGGATCAACTGGCAGGTGGGCCTGCTGCTCGTCGTCGTGAACGTGGTGCTGCTCGCGCTGGGCGTGGCATCGACCTTCTGGTTCTTCGGGCAGGACATCGGCATCGCGGGGCTGTCCGTGGCGCTGCCCGCCATGAGCCTGTGCACCTTCCTGGTGCTCTTCACCGACTCCCGCGACGTGCGCACCGCCGTGATGTCCGCCTTCACGGTCCTCTACTTCGGTTTCGTCGCGGCCTCGTTCAACAACGAGGTCGCGCGGGCGATGGCGGACACCTCCGGCTTCCTCGACGACGTCTACGGCAGCTTCAACACCTTCATGATCGTGATGGTGGGCTTCTACTTCGGCGGCAAGACCGCGGAGAAGGTCGTCGAGAAGAAGCAAGCCGGCCGGCAGGCCCCCGCCGCCGCCCCGCCTGCGCCCGCCGGGGACGAGCGCGGCACCGTCACGCCGCTGCCCGCGCCCGCCTCGGCCGTGGACGCCAACCCGGCCTGACCGGCCCGGACGCCGCAGCCGGCCCCGCCGCACTTCGGCGCGGAGCGTCAGCCGGGGACGATCAGGTCGATGCCGTAGGCCGCCACCGCCAGGCACGCCGCGAAGCACAGGGCCGCCACGGCCAGGGCCGTCTTCTCCTGGGCGTCGCGCGACTGCCCGTCGCGCGGGCCTCCGCCGCCGGCGCGGCCCCACGCGGCGACGCCCAGCGAGAACATCACCACGACGGCGATCGTGATGCCGAGGCTGGCCCCGAACACGCTGCCGAGGTTGCCCCACTGGATGTCCATGCGGATCCGCTCCTCACCGTTGCCCGGCCGAGTGGCCGGCGGGGCTCGGCGCCGGTGCACCGGGCCGCGTGTCGTTGACGTTCTCCGCGGTCACCGGGCGACGGCGCGACAGGAGGTAGAAGCCCGCGGCGGCGGCGACGGCCACACCCGCCACGAGCGCCACGCCCAGGTCGCCGTGGTCCGCGACCCAGGCCGCGACCCCGCCCACGGCCGCCGCCGCGGGGAGCGTCAGCACCCAGGACACGGCGATCCGCCCGGCGACCCCCCAGCGCACCTGGGCCAGTTTGCGGCCCAGCCCGGCGCCCAGGATGCTGCCGGTGCAGACCTGGGTGGTGGACAGCGCGAAGCCCAGGTGTGAGGACGCGAGGATCACGGAGGTCGCGCTCGTCTCGGCGGCGAAGCCCTGCGGGGACTCGATGTCGGTCAGCCCCTTGCCCATGGTGCGGATGATCCGCCAGCCCCCCACGTACGTGCCGAGCGCGATCGCCAGCCCGGCGCTCAGCACCACCCACCACGGCGGACCGGAACCGGGGGCGAGCAGTCCCCCCGAGATGAGCGTCAGCGTGATGACCCCCATCGTCTTCTGCGCGTCGTTGGTGCCGTGGGCGAGCGCCACGAGCGAGGCGGAGCCGATCTGGCCGGCCCGGAAGCCGCGCTTCACCTCGTTGCCCCGGGTCCGTCTGGTGATCACGTAGGCCAGGTACGTCGCCAGCATCGCCACCACGCAGGCCACGACGGGTGAGGCGACCGCGGGGATCACGATCTTCTCCAGGACCTCGCCGGCGTTGACCGCGGACGCGCCCGCGCCCACCCAGACCGCACCGATCAGCCCGCCGAACAGGGCGTGCGAGGAACTGGAGGGCAGGCCGAGCAGCCAGGTGACGAGGTTCCACAGGATGGCGCCCACCAGCCCGGCGAAGATCATGACGGCGGACACCTTGGCGTCGTCGACGATGCCGTTGGAGATGGTCTTGGCGACCTCCGTGGACAGGAACGCCCCCAGCAGGTTCAGCACACCGGCCACCGCCACCGCCACCCGCGGCGTGAGCGCGCCCGTGGCGATCGACGTCGCCATGGAGTTGGCCGTGTCGTGGAACCCGTTGGTGAAGTCGAAGGCGAGCGCCGTGACGATGACGATGACGATCAGAAAGGAGACAGTGGCCACCGCATACCTCCCACCCGGGTGCGGTGCAGTTCACCGGGCCCTTCGTAGCGATGTCGTGTCGGGATTCCAGGCTAGGCGAGGTGCCGGTGGGCCGCATGGCACGGCCCTCCGGACGGGCACGTCGCCGGAAAATGCCTGGCGGCGGGTGGCCCGTGGGGGGCACGATGCCCGCATCATGGAGAACACCGAGACGCCGTACCGCCTGATCAGGGCCGCGCACACCGAGGACGCCGTGACGGTCTATCAGGCGTACCGCCCCGAGATCGGTGACCACGCCGCGCAGCACGGGCGCTTCCCCGCGAGCTGGAGCCGCTCCCGGATGACGTGGATCAAGCCGTCGTTCCTGTGGATGATGTACCGCAGCGGCTGGGGCCGCAAGGACGGGCAGGAGAGGGTGCTCGCCCTCGACATCAGCCGCGACGGCTTCGACTCGGCGCTCCGGCAGGCCTGCCTGTCGCACTTCGACCGCTCGGTGTACCCCGACCGCGAGACCTGGGCCGAGCGCGTGCGCACCACGCAGGTCCGCGTCCAGTGGGACCCGGAGCGGGACCTCTCCCTGCGTCCGCTGCCGTACCGCTCGCTGCAGCTCGGGCTCACCGGCCGGACGACGCGCGACTACGCCGACCACTGGATCGTCCGGATCCGGGACGTCACCGCGCTCGCCCAGCGCGTCCAAGGGCTTGTGCGCTCCGGCGACCACGAGGCCGCGAAGGCGCTGCTGCCGCAGGAGCGGCCCTATCCGGTCGACGCGGCGACCGCCGCCGTGATCGGCGCGAGGACCGGGCTCAGCGGCCGTCCAGCTCCGCGATGAGCCGCTTCGGGGCGACCACGCGGTAGCTCTCCTCCACCCAGTCGCACAGCACCTCGGCGGCCGGCGCCGCCCCGGTGAGGGGGACCGTGACCCAGCCGGCCCCGCCGAGGCCGTAGCCGGAGGGCTCGGCGCCGGGGACCGAGAAGGTGCGCGCCTTCGCGCTCACGCTGCCCGGCGCGGCCGAGGAGTTCCCCTGGGGCGAGAGCGTCGTCAAGGTCAACAAGAAGGTCTTCGTCTTCCTCGGTGCCGGCGACGGCAGCCATCCTCCCGGCATCAACGTCAAGCTCAAGGACCCCCAGGTCCACGAGCGCGCACCTTCTCGCGCACGGCGAGCGGGTCGTGGACGGTGGTCACGGGGCCTCCCCGGGGCGGGCGCGGACGGCGGGCGACGGGCACGCGTACGCCCCGATCGTAGGACGGGGGCGGCCCGGATCCCGGGCAGGCGGGCCCCGCGACGCGCGAGGCCCCGCGACGCGCCAGGCGCCGCAGGGCCGGGCCGCGGGGGCCGTACCGGCCCGCTCATGAGCAGTACTGCGCCTCCTTGCCGATGGCGCGGTACATGCAGTCCGCGTTCTCCAGGAGCAGCAGCACCGCCTCGCGGTTGCGGCTGGTCTGGGCGGGGATCACCTCGTCGGGCGGGTAGAAGCCCGAGGAGCCGTTCGGGCCCGGGTACATCTCGAAGGTGTACGCCCAGATCCCCTGGTCGCCCCAGAGCCAGTCGTCGATCGACCCGTCGGTGATGTAGAGGTCGCTGGACTGCTCGGGGGTGTAGCCGTTGGTGGCGGCCATGGTGCGGCCGAAGGTGGCGAAGGTGTTGTACTGGTCGGCCGTCATCCCGGTGGTGGTGTTCGCGGTGGTGTAGCCGAAGGGCCACAGGACGAGCTGGCTGTAGGTGTGGAAGTCGATGCCCGCCGTGATCTGCTGCCTGCCGCCGACGACCCGGCCGCGTACGAAGTCCGCGACGAGCCTGACCTCGGGTGCGGACTCGGGGGACGCGCCGCGGTAGGTCTCGCTCGACTTGGTGCCGGAGGAGCCGCCGCAGCAGCCCCACCGGTAGTTCCAGTTGCGGTTGAGGTCGGTGCCGACGGCGGAGGAGCCGGAGTTGGGCTGGCGGTTCTTGCGCCAGCTGCGGTAGGAACCGGTCGCGATGTCGTACTCGCCGCCGTCCGGGTTGAGGTCCGGGATGATCCAGATCTCGCGGGAGTCGACGATGCCCTTGATGCGGCTGTCAGTGGCGTAGGTGTCGCCGAACTGGTGCAGCAGGTAGAGCGCCATCTCGACGGTGAGGTGCTCACGGGCGTGCTGGTGGTGGGTGAACAGCACCTCGGGCTCGGCCTCGTCGGTGCCGACGTTGTCGCTGACCTTGACGGCGACGATGTTCCGGCCGCCGTAGGAGGTGCCGATGACCTGCTGCCTCATGATGGCGGGATGCGCGGCGACCAGGGCGTTGATCTCCGCGGTCATCTCCGCGTGGTTGTGGTAACCGGAGTCGGAGCCGGGGAAGTCCAGCACCGAGGCGCCCCCGTCGGCGCCGCGGCCGCCGTCGCTCCCGGCGGGCGGACCGGGGAGCGCGGTGAGGCGGTAGCCCGCGGAGCGGAGTGCGGCTGCCTGGGCGGCGTTCGCGGTGACGACGGTGGAGTGGGTGCGGGCGGCGTCAATGGATACGCCGTGGGCGGCGAGCGCGGTACGGGCGGCGACGGTGCCGGTGCCGGCCACCTCGTACTGCCGGACGATCTCGTCGGCGGCGGCCGCGACGGGACGGCCGCCGGCGGTGGCCGGCGAGGCGTCGGCCTGGACGGCGAGCGAGGTCGCCAGGGCGCAGGCGAGCAGTGCGGCGGTGACCGTCGCCCGTCGGCCCGTTCGGGGGATGTGCATGGACGTCCTCCTGGGTGTGGGGGTAGCGCAGGAGTTCGACCCGATCGTGCGGTCGTGGCATGCGCGCGTCAAGATGTCCACGGTGCCTTCGGCTGTGAACGCCCGGAACCCTCCGGTGGATTGGCCGGGGGCCGCCCTGAAGGGCCCTGCGCGGCGCCGGTACGATCGGCGCAATGCCCGGACGTAGCGCAGAGGCAGGCGCGCCGTCTTGCCAAGACGCATCACGCCGGTTCGAATCCGGCCGTCCGGGCAGTCGGTGACACATGGGGCCCGTAGGGCAGAGGCAGACCCGCCGCCCTCTCAAGGCGGATACGCCGGTTCGAATCCGGCCGGGCCCCCGATAGGATCATCGCAATGCCCGGATGTAGCGCAGAGGCAGGCGCCCCGTCTGCACAACGGGATCACGCCGGTTCGAATCCGGCCGTCCGGGGCAGCCGGGGGCATATGGGTCCGTAGCGCAGAGGCAGGCGCCGCCGCCTCAGCAAGGCGGATACGCCGGTTCGAATCCGGCCGGACCCATCCCTCTTCGTCGCGGCGGGACATCGGGCAGGAGCCATGGGGGAGACGGGCGACATCACGGAGGCGGAACTCGCCGTCTTCGACGCGGTGGTGGGCAAGCTGCGCGCGCTGCCCGTCGACGATCCGGTACGGCTGAGGGCCGAGCAGGTGGCCGCGTCCTTCGCCCGTGACGGACGGCTGCGGCGCAGGAAGACCCGGCGGGACGGCCGGGCCATGGCGGACGCCGACGTCGTGGCGGCCACCGCGACCGGTGCGCGGGCACGCCGCGAGGACGCGCCCCTGGACGAGGTGGCGCAGGGAGGCGCCGCAGGGGAGTTCGCCAAACCCCGCCGCTGCTACGTCTGCAAGTCCTTCTACCGGCAGGTGGATGCCTTCTACCACCTGCTCTGCCCCGCCTGCGCCACGGACAACACCGCACGCCGGCGCCTGCGTACCGACCTCGGCGGCAGGCGCGTGCTGCTGACCGGCGGCCGCGTCAAGATCGGCTTCCAGCTGGCCCTGATGATGTTGCGCGACGGGGCCGAACTCCTGGTCACCAGCCGCTTTCCCCGGGACACACTGCGCCGCTTCACCGAGGCACCCGGCAGCGAGCAGTGGCTGCACCGGCTCACGGTCGTCGCCGTGGACCTGCGCGACCCCCGCCAGGTCGTCGGCCTGTGCGAACGGCTCCGCGAGACAGGTGAGCCGCTGGACATCCTGGTCAACAACGCGGCCCAGACGGTCCGGCGGCCACCCGAGTCGTACGCGGCCCTCACCGCGGGCGAGCGCGCGCCGCTGCCCGCCGGGGCGCGGCCCAAGGCCATGCTCACCGCTCCGGGATTCGGCACCGCCCCCGCGCTGCCGGCGGCCGCCGGTCCCACCGTCGAACTCCTGCTGGCCGGGACCGACGAGGCCGGGCTCCTGCCCGACACCGCCCCGGAGAACTCCTGGTCGGCGGAGCTCGGCGGCCTCGACCCGGCCGAGGTGCTGGAGACCCAGCTCGTCAACTCCCTCGCCCCGGCGCTGCTCTGCGACCGCCTGCTGCCGCTGCTGCTGGCCTCCCCGCGGCCGCGCCGCTACATCGTCAACGTCACCGCGGTCGAGGGGCGCTTCACGGTGCGCAACAAGACCGCCGGCCATCCGCACACCAACATGGCCAAGGCCGCCCTCAACATGCTGACCCGCACCAGCGGACCCGCACTCGCCCCACAGGGCGTCCACATGTGCAGCGTCGACACCGGCTGGATCACCGACGAGAACCCGCTGCCGAAGAAGAACCGGCTGGCAGACCGGGGCTTCCGCACCCCACTGGACGTCGTGGACGGCGCGGCCCGGGTCTACGACCCGATCGTGCGCGGAGAGGCCGGGCACCCGCTCTCCGGCGTCTTCCTCAAGGACTACCAGGAAGCCGAGTGGTGAGATGACGGACGACCGGCCCCCGTACGCGGGCGTCCCCGAGACCGTGCCGCGCCCGCACGCCGACCTCGAGCCGCTGCTGGGCTGGCTGCGCGGCGGCGAGGGCGTGCCCGAACGCCGGGACTTCCCGGCCGGCACCGCCCTGCCCGACGGGCGCCTCGACCTGTGCAAGCAGGCGCTGGGCCCGGAGGGGGCGGCCGCCGTCGCCGAGGCCCTGCGTCAGGCACCCGCCACCGGTGCCGTACGCCACCTGCTGCTCGGCACCGACGGACTGGGCGACACGGGCGCCGCCGCCGTCACCGAACGCACCGGGGGCACCGGAGTCGAGACGCTCTACCTGGGCTGCAACGGCATCACGGCGGGTGGCGCCTGCCGCATCGCGGACAACCTGCGGGCCTCACCGCAGGCCGTCACCGGGGTCTGGCTGAAGCGCAACCCGCTCGGCGGCGGCGCGGGCGAGGCGGGTGCCGGACTCGTGGAGTCGGCACGGTCGTTGCGCACCCTTGACCTGGTGCAGACCGGACTCGACCCCGCGGGCCTCGCCGTGCTGGCCGACGCGCTGGTCGTCGCCGCCCGCTCGGGACGCGCCGTGGAGCGGCTGTTCGTCGGCGGCAACGCGCTCGGCACGGCCGGAGCCGCCTGCCTGGGGACTGTCATCACAGCGGGAGCCGTCGCCGAGCTGTACGTGTCGGCCGCCGGTCTCGGCGACGAGGGAGCCCTCGTGCTCGCCGAGGCCCTCGCCCGGGCGCCGCACGGCCGGCTCACCCGGCTCTCCGTGGCCAGCAACGGCATCGGAGCGGTGGCCTGCGCCCGCCTGGTCACCGCCGCGACGGCCGCGGGTGTGGAACTCGTGGACCTGGGGCGGGTCAAGGCCGCCCGCGTCCTGGGCGCCGCGGACAACCAGGTCGACGTCGAGGCGGCCACGGCGATGGCCGCGGCACTGACCTCGGCGCCGCACCGGCTGACCCATCTCGTGCTGGCCCACACCGGAATGCGCAGCCGGGAGGCGCACCGTCTGCTCGACGCCGCCCCGGCTGCGGCGACCGCGACGCGCTACGTCCTCGGCAAGGGCATCGCGACCAGCGTCCGGCGGCGGCTGGACGCGCTCAGCGCGCACCTGCCTTCGCCGGCCGTGCCCGAGGACGTCGCCGCCGTGCGCAGCGTCCACCGCACCCCGCGCTGATCAGCGGGGCATGCGGGCGAAGGTCTCGATCCAGAAGCGCTGCGTCTGCTCCGAGGCGCCCACCAGGTAGGTCGAGCGCAGCTTGGGCGGCAGCAACGCCACCAGCCGGGCGACGGCCTTGCGGTGCCGCTTGAGCTGGGACAGCTCCGCGTTGGCGATCACCTGGTGGACGACGTCGCTCTCGTCGTTGCCCTCCCCGGACTCCTCCCGGGCCCGTCGCAGCCGTGCCTCCCAGGCGTCCACGTCCCGCGCCAGTTCCCGCAGCCCGGTCACCGAGCGGTTGGCGAGCCGGTCGACCAGCGCGGTCAGCGGCACCGGGGCGTACTCGCCGTCGCCGAGGTAGACCGTGGCCATCTGCAGGGGCAGACCGCGTTGGTGGAGCTTGATCAGCCGCTCGATGGTGCGCTTGGTGATCCAGGCGCGGCCCTCGTCGTCGATGTCGTGCTTCCACCACTCCAGCACGGTCTCGGCGAGGCCGCCGTACCGCGCGATCAGCCACTCGTTGGCCGGGATGTCGCCCGGTTCGACGGTGAGCGAAGCCGTGAAGCGCGTCGCCTGGGCGATGTTGTTGCGGGACACCATCAGCCGGCGGCCCAAATGGTACGGCGGGTTCTGCACCGCTATCTGGGCACGCAGGTTCTCGATCGGGCGCCCCGCCAGCGACCACTCCTGCGTGATCTCCATCAGCTTGGCGAACGCGGCCTTGTCCTTGGGCCGGTTGTACTCGTCCCAGACGATCGCCTTCGGCTCGCTCCCGGTGAACTTCTGCGCCAGCAGGGTGTCCAGTGAGCCGTCCCGGTCCGGGACGGGCGCGCACAGGTCCTCGACGTTGGTGACCGGCAGCGAGAAGTACAGCGGGTCACGGCCCAGGTCCTCGCGCAGCGTCTCGCGCACCACCTCGGTCTTGCCGCAACCGGGCGGCCCCTGGAGCAGCACCGTCCACCGGTTGCGCAGCGCCGCCCGCACCACCGAGCGCACCGGGTCCGGCACGGTCGCCGGGTTGGGCACGCCGAGCTCCGTGGCGATCCGGTCCAGGATCTCCGACGTCCGGTCCTGCCCCGGCCTGCCGTCCGGCCGGGGCTCCGCCAGGCGCAGCCGCTCGCCGTTGACCAGCGGCAGCCCCCAGCGCAGCGGGAACCCCTCCCGCGCGTTGGCGAGGACGTGGTCGAGGGTGCGCGGGGAGAGCAGCTCGCGGACCGCCGGGCCGAGCGACGCCCACAGGGCGAAGACCCCGTTCAGGTCCCAGTCCCGGTACTTCTCGGCGAGCTTGCGCCGCCACGCCGTGTTGTTGGCGGTCACCCGCACCGTGACCATGCGGTCGAGGACGGCCAGGTCGCCGCGGCGCGCGGCCGTCTCGGACAGCGACTCGTTGTCGCTGAGGAACACCCCGACGCAGCCCAGCGCCCGCAGGTCGTACTCGCCGAGCGTCCAGTTGCAGGCGATCTGCATCAGCTGCGACTGGATCGTCTCGCCGGCCTGCAGCGAGTCGTCGATGAGCAGCACGAACGGGCGCCCCGGCCGCAGCTGGCTCATCACCAGCTGGCGCAGCACCAGTTCGTCCGAGTGCGGGTCACGGACCGGCGCGTTCACCAGGAGGTCGTCCGGGGTGAGGTTGGCAGCGGGCACGTAGACCAGCTCGGCGTGCGGATGGGCCTCGGCGACGTGCGAGAAGAACGTCGAGGTCTTGCCGATGCCGTGCTCACCGAAGACCTGCCCCGTCTGCCCCATGTCGATCATCGCGTCGATGAACGACTCCAGCCGGGAAGCCTCCGGCCGGCCCTCGGGCGGCCGTGGATAGGTGGCGTTGGCCCGCCAGGGCCGGGGGCCGGCCGTGGCGGTCGCCGCGGTGGTGGTCATCTCGCTCCTGTCGTCACGCGGTGGCAGGCCATGGGCGGGGTGTGGGCGTCGGGCCAGTCGTCGCCGCCCTCGGTGATCAGCCATATCCACTTGTCGGGCTCCTGCGGCGTGATGTGCGGGGCGTAGCCGTCGGTCAGCACGACCACCGCGTCCGGACGCTCCTCGAAGCGCCGCCCTCGGACTTCCGTACGCCCCTCCACGTAGTCGGCCACGGCCTGGAAGCTCGTGCCCCCGCCGCCGTACACCCGCTCGCCGGGGGCGAAGGGCATCACGACGCCGTCGAAGGAGAGCCAGTGGGCCTCCACGCCGTCGATCCGCCCGACGAGTTCGGTCAGCCAGGTGATGACGGAACCCGGCATGGACCCCGAGGTGTCGTAGGCGATGACCAGCACCTTGTCGCGGACGGGGCCGCGCCTTGAGAGCATCGGGTCGTGGCCGAGCGCCGCCAGCAGCGCGCCCCGCTTCTTCGGGTAGACCAGCCGCTCGCCCTCGCGCAGCTTCGAGGCGACCACGTCGACCAGCCACCGCTGCCACCAGTCCACCCGCCGGGTCCTGACGGTCTCGCCGCGCAGCGTCCCGGCGCCCAGCTGTCCCCACAGCCGGGCCGTGCGCTCCGAGGCGCCCTCGGTGCGGCCCATGAGGTCCAGCAGCTCGCGCTCGGCTCCGGTGTGCCCGCGGCGCGCGGCCAGCAGCGAGTTCAGCAGGGAGGAGGAGACCAGTGCGTCGATGGTGCCCTGGTCGCCCGGTACGCCCTCACCCTCGAGGTGCACGCACGACGACGTCAGGGGCACCGGTGGGTGCTTCATCCGCTTGAGCTCGGTGTAGACGCCCATGTCGGTCTCGACGAACTCCGCATAGGACAGGGGTGTCAGCCCCTGCTCCGTCAGATCCCGCTCGTACGCGGCGTGGACCTCGTGCGGATCGACCCCCGTCGGCCGGCCGTCCCGCAGCGGCAGGGCCTGCCGTCGTAGGCGGACCAGCGCCACGTGGTTGATCGCCACCTCCGCCGCGGTGGAGAAGACCGGGTCCTCCCGCAGCGCGGGCTCGGCGAACAGATGCCGGTGCACCACGTGCCGGGCCTCGTGGAAGAGGACGAACTTGACCCCGTCCAGCCCCAGGTCGACGAAGAACGCGGGGTTGTACAGCAGGAGGACGGAGCCGTCCCCCGAGGCCACCACCGCCGCGGTGTCCACGGCCGTGGTCGGGATCTGGTGCGGGCACTTGGCGTACAGCCAGGACGCGACCGCCGACTCGGTCAGCCCGAAGTCCAGCAGCGCGGCCTCCTTCAGCCGCTCGGCCTCCGCCACGACGACCGGATCCGCCGGATGCCACTGCTCCAGCGCCCGCCGGTCGGCGAGGTCGACCACGGGTCGTCGCCCGCGCTCGTCGAATCCCATGTCGGCCCCCCACGTTCGTGCCCCGGACCCTCCTGGCCCCTTGGTGACTCAGTGTTACCAGAGGCCACTGACAACGGGCCGTCGGCTTCCTCCCCGGCGCCCTCCCCGGCGCCCTCCGCGATCGCCCCCGCCGTCGTGATCAGCTCCGGCAGCGTGCCCGTGAACGTCGGCAGGAGCTGCGTCAGCACCGCCCACGCCTCGGTGTTGCCGCCCAGCTCCGTGCGCACCAGCGGCCGCAGCGCGTCGGCGGCCTCCGGCAGCCGCAGCGGGAACGCCCAGCGGCCCATGGCCAGGACGCGCAGGGCGTCGCGTGCCGGACGCGTGCCGGTCGCGTACGCCCCCGGGCCATCCACGACGCCCGCGTCACGGAGCCGGTTGGTGAACTTGCGATGCGTACCGAACTGCGTGCGCAGCGCCGGAGGGCAGTCGGGGCGGATCGCCAGTGCCCAGCGGGCGTAGCCCGGCAGCGGCTGCTCGCGGTCGGCCTCGGCCACCACGGCCCAGTCGTCCCGCCCCACCGTCAACGCGGCGGCCCGGCCCTGGGACATACCCGCCACGGCCCGCAGCGCGGCGACCAGCGCCTCCGGCCCGGCCGGCAGGGCGAGTTCCGGCGCCGGAAAGTGCGCGAGGTCCGCGTGCACCTTCACAGGGCGGGAGCGATCCGGCCCGTACGGAAGGCCGTTGAGGATGTCGTACCGGACGCGGTCGTCGGTCCGCCAGTGGTGGTACACCAGCGCGTTGGTCCGGGGATCGTCCTCCTGCAGGATCCACCAGAGCACCGACGCCGGCAGGTTGTGCCACAACGGGCCCCACATCAGGTGCTCCGGGGGCTTCGCGACGGCCGCCGGATCCTCCTCCGGCACACCCGTCCGGCTCCGCGCACGCGCGGCGAGCGCCGGGTCGACCAGACCCAGCAGGAAGCCCAGTTCGCCGGCGGACACCGCCTCGTTCAGCATGCCGTGATCGTCTCACCCGGCACCGACAGCGGGCGACTCAAAAACCCCGGCGCAGCACCCCGTCCAGGACCGCCGACCACTCGCGGACGATGCCCCCCCGGCGGGCGCTGTCGTCGCTGAGGAGGTTCGCCAGCCCCAGGCCGCGGGCCATGTCGAGGGTGGCCTGGACGGTCTCCCTGACCCCGGCCACCGCCTCGTCCGCGCCGAGCATCTCCACGGCGAGCCGGTGCGCCTCCCGCCCGATGCGCGCCTCCAGCGAGGTGACCCGGGGCCGCAGTTGCTCCTCGTTCGCCGCGGCGACCCACAGGTGCAGGGCGGCCCGGAAGATCGGCCCCGTGTAGAGGTCGACGACCATGCCGACCACGGCGTGCGTGCGGGGCACGCCCTCGCGGGGGAGGGCGTGCGCGTGCTCGCGCAGGGCGACCAGCCACTGTTCGGCGACGAACTCGATGGCCCCGGTGAACAGGTCCTCGCGGGTGGGGAAATGGTGCTGGGCCGCACCCCGCGACACCCCCGCGCGCTCGGCGACCACGGTCACCGTGCTGCCCGCCCAGCCGCGTTCGGCCAGGCAGGCGACGGCGGCCCCCAGCAGCCGCTGCCGCGTGGCGCGGCTGCGGTCCTGCTTGGGCGTACGGGTGCCGGCGCTCACAGCGCCCATGGGGCCTCCCGCCGTTCGAGGAACGCCCGCATCCCCTCCGCGGCCTCGGGCGAGCCGAACAGCCGGGCCGACTGCTCGGTCAGCGCCGCGGCGTCCCGGTCGAAGACGCGCAGCACGGCGGCCGTCGTCAGCGCCTTGGACTCCGCGAGCCCCTGCGGCGACGCCGCGCGCAGCCCGGCGAGGATGCCGTCCAGCGCCTCCTCCGGCGCGGCGACCAGGCCGGTGCGGACGGCCTCCGCGGTGTCGAAGACCTCGCCCGTCAGGTAGTGCCGCGCGGCGGACCGGGCGTCCATACGCGGCAGCACGGTCAGCGAGATCACGGCCGGGGCGAGGCCGAGCCGTGCCTCGGTGAAGGCGAAGCTCGCCCCCGCCCCCGCCACCGGGACGTCACAGGCCGCCAGCAGCCCGAGGCCGCCCGCGCGCACGTGACCGGTCACGTGCGCCACGACCGGCTTGGGCAGTTCCACGATGGCCCGCAGCAGCGCCACCAGCCGCCGCGGCCCGTCCGGCGACGCCGCCTCCTTCAGGTCCGCGCCCGCGCAGAAGGTGCCGCCGGTGTGCGTGAGCAGCACCGCCCGCGTGGCCGGGTCCTTGCCGGCCCGGGCCAGCGCGTCGGACAGCTCGTCGACCATGCGTGCGGACAGCGCGTTGCGGTTGTGCGGGGAGTCCAGCGTGAGCGTGGTGATCCCCCGGTCGTGCGCGCTCCGCACGCAGGGTGCCCCGGCGTCGTCGGTCATCAGGTGGTACCCCTTTCCCGGGCGCGCAGTTCACGCCGGAGGATCTTGCCGCTCGCGGCCCTCGGTATCGCGTCGGTGAACTCCACCCGGCGCACCTTCTTGTACGGGGCGACCTGCGCGGCCACGTGCGCGATCACGTCGTCCGGCGTGAGGCCGGAGCCCTGCTTCGGCACCACGTACGCCTTGGGGATCTCGTTGCCGTCCTCGTCCACCACGCCGATGACCGCGGCGTCGGCCACCCGCGGGTCGGTGAGCAGCACGGCCTCCAGTTCGGCGGGCGGCACCTGGTAGCCCTTGTACTTGATCAGCTCCTTGACCCGGTCGACGACGTGCAGCCACCCGCCGGCGTCCACCCGGCCGACGTCGCCGGTGTGCAGCCAGCCCTCCTCGTCGATCATGGCGGCGGTCTCCTCGGGCCGTCCCAGGTAGCCCTTCATGACCTGCGGACCGCGGATCTGGATCTCCCCGGTGCCCTCGGCGGCGGCGTCCCCGCCCTCCTCGCCGAGCGGCACGATGCGCATCTCGGTGCTGGGCAGCAGTTTGCCGACCGCGCCGGGCGGCGCGTCCCGCGAGTCCAGCGGCACCACGTGCGTGCCCGGGGAGAGTTCCGTCATCCCGTACGCCTGCAGGATCGGCGGCAGTCCCAGCCGCTTGGAGCAGGCCTGGGCCAGCTCCGCGTCGAGCGGGGCCGCCGAGCACAGCACGTACTCCAGCGAGCTCAGGTCGTGCGCGGCGACCGCCGGGTGCTTGGCGAGCGCCAGCACGATCGGCGGGGCCACGAAGAGGCCCTGTACGCGGTGGGTCGCCACCGCCTTCAGGAACTGCTCCAGGTCGAAGCGCGGCAGCACCACGACGGTGGCGCCCTTGCGCAGCGGGGCGTTCATGAGCGCGGTGAGCCCGTAGATGTGGAAGAACGGGAGCACGGCCAGGATGCGGTGCCCGGGGCCCATCGAAAGCGTCGGGTCCAGCTGGGCCAGGTTGGTGGCGATGTTGCGGTGGGTCAGCATCACGCCCTTGGGCACGCCGGTGGTGCCCGAGGAGTACGGCAGTGCGGCCAGGTCCTCGCCCGGGTCGAAGGTGATCTCCGGCTCGGGGGCGGTGGAGCCGAGCAGGTCCAGGACCGAGCGGTGGCCCTCGGCGCTGTCGCAGACGAGGATCTCCCGCACGCCGCCGGCCTGCTCCGCCGCCTTGCGTGCGGTCTCCAGCAGCGGCGAGACGGTGACGATCCACGAGGCGCCGCTGTCCCGCAGCTGCCGCGCGAACTCCTCGGCCGTGGCGAGCGGATGGACGGTGGTGACGGCCGCCCCGGCGCGCGTGGCGCCGTAGAAGACCGGCGGGTAGGCGATGGTGTTGGGGCTGTGCAGGGCGAGGACGTCGCCCTTGCGCAGGCCCGACTCGGCCAGCGCCGCGGCGATGCGGTGGGTGAAGGAGTCGAGCTGCGCGTAGGTGAGCGTCGTGCCCTCGACCCCGTCGACGAGCGCCGGCCGGTCGCCGAACTCGGCGGCGTGGCCCAGCACAGCCTCGTGGATCGGCAGGTCGATGGCGGGAACCGCGGGGTACTCGCTGTGGAACACGGCCGGCTGTGCCATGGCCGTTCCCCCCTCCTCGGTAGGACGTGCTCAGTAGGACTTGGGCAGACCCAGCGTGTGGTGCGAGACGTAGTTGAGAATCATCTCCCGGCTGACCGGCGCGATGCGACCCACGCGCGACGCCGTGAGGAGGGAGGCCAGCCCGTACTCGGCCGTCAGCCCGTTGCCGCCGAGGGTGTGCACGGCCTGGTCGACGGCCTTCGCGCCCGCCTCGGCCGCCGCGTACTTCGCCATGTTGGCGGCCTCGCCGGCCGCCATGTCGTCCCCGGCGTCGTACAGGAACGCGGCCTTCTGCATCATCAGCCGGGCCAGTTCCAGCTCGATGTGGGCCTGTGCCAGCGGGTGGGCGATGGCCTGGTGAGAGCCGATGGGGGCCTTCCACACCTGCCGGGTGCGGGCGTAGTCCACGGCGGCGTCGAGCGCGAAGCGGCCCATGCCGATCGAGAAGGCGGCCGTCATGACGCGTTCGGGGTTGAGGCCCGCGAACAGCTGCAGCAGCCCCGCGTCCTCGTCGCCCACCAGGGCGTCGGCGGGCAGCCGCACGTCGTCCAGGTAGATGTGGAACTGCTTCTCGGGCGCCGACAGCTCCATGTCGATCGGCCGGAACTCGAAGCCCGGCGTCTCGCGCTCCACGACGAACAGGCACGGCTTCAGCTTTCCCGTACGGGCGTCCTCGGTGCGGCCCACGATGAGCGTCGCGTCGGCGATGTCGACACCGGAGACGAAGACCTTGCGGCCCGTGAGCAGCCAGTCCGAACCGTCCCGGCGGGCCGTGGTCGTCAGGCGGTGCGAGTTGGAACCGGCGTCCGGCTCGGTGATGCCGAACGCCATCCGGAGGGAGCCGTCCGCGAGCCCGGGCAGCCACCGGCGCTGCTGCTCCCCGGTGCCGAAGCGGGCGATAACGGTGCCGCAGATCGCGGGGGAGACGATGAGCAGCAGCAAGGGGCAGCCCGCGGCGCCCAGTTCCTCCAGCACGATGGAGAGCTCGGCCAGGCCGCCGCCCCCGCCGCCGTGCTCCTCCGGCAGGTTGACGCCGAGATAGCCGAGCGCGCCGGCCTCCTGCCACAGCTTGTCGGTGTGCCGCCCCTCGCGGACGGCGTCGAGGAAGTACGAACGCCCGTACCGGCGGCCCAGGTCGGAGACGGCCTTGCGCAGCGCGCGCCGTTCCCCGCTCTCCAGCAGGACGTTGTCGAAGGTGCCGGTCGGTCCGTGCACAGCGGGCGTACCGCTCATGGGGAATCCTCTTCCTGAACGACGGCGAGTACGGCTCCGACGTCGACCTGGCGGCCGGCCTCGGCGTGCAGTGCGGTGAGCACACCGTCCGCCGGGGCGGCGACGCGGTGCTCCATCTTCATGGCCTCCAGCCACAGCAGGGGCTGCCCCGCGGCCACCTTGTCGCCGACGGCGACGTCCGCGACGCGGACGACCGTCCCCGGCATCGGGGCCAGCAGCGAGCCGGGCGCGAGCTGGGCCTGCGGGTCGGGGAAGCGGGGGAGCGCGGTGAAGCGGTGGGCGCCCGACGGGCCGTCGACGCACACCTCGTCCCCGTAGACCGCCACCTCGAAGGCCCGGCGCACCCCGGCGACCTCCAGCACCACGCGTGCCGGCCCGTGCTCCAGCAGGCGCACGTCCGGGTGGCCCTCGGCCGCGAGGCCGCCGCGGCCGAGCCGGTAGCGGACCTCGTACTCCGTGCCACCCGGCTCGCCGCGGTAGGTCTTGGACTGCGGCGCCGACCGCACGTTGCGCCAGCCGCCCAGCGGGTGGCGTCCCGAGGCGTCGGCGAGCGCGGCGGCCAGGGCCGACAGCCGTAGCGCGGCCCCGTCCTGCTCCGGCGCCGGGCCGAGCCGGTCGAGGAAGGCCGTCGACAGCCGCCCCGCGGCGAAGTCCGGGTCGCGCAGCACCCGTACGAGCAGGTCGCGGTTGGTCACCAGGCCGTGCACGCGGGCCCGCTCCAGGGCGTGCGCGAGCAGCCGCAGCGCCTGCGGGCGGGTGGGGGCGTGGGCGACGACCTTGGCGAGCATCGCGTCGTAGTGCACGCCGATCCGGTCGCCGTCGCCGAAGCCCGCGTCCACCCGCAGGCCCGGCGCCTCCGGCACCAGGAAGCGGTGCAGGACGCCGGTCTGCGGCTGCCAGTCGCGGGCCGGGTCCTCCGCGTACAGCCGGGCCTCGACCGCGTGCCCGGAGGGCGCCGGGGGAGCGGCCGGGAGCCGCCCGCCCTCGGCGACGTCCAGCTGGAGCGCGACGAGGTCCACGCCGAAGACGCACTCGGTCACCGGGTGCTCCACCTGGAGACGGGTGTTCATCTCCAGGAAGTACGGCCGGCCGTCCGCCGACACCAGGAACTCCACCGTCCCCGCGCCGACGTAGCCGATGGCCCGCGCCGCCGCCTCCGCCGCCTCGTGCAGCGTCCGGCGCAGCGCGTCCGGGATACCGGGCGCCGGGGTCTCCTCGACCACCTTCTGGTGGCGGCGCTGCACCGAGCAGTCGCGCTCGCCCAGCGTCCACACGGTGCCGTGCGTGTCCGCCAGCACCTGCACCTCGATGTGCCGGCCGTCCTCGACGTACGGCTCCAGGAACACCTCGCCGTCCCCGAAGGCGGACAGCGCCTCCGCACGGGCGGCGGCCAGCTCCCGCTCCAGGTCGGCCGCCTCGCGGACGACGCGCATGCCGCGTCCGCCGCCGCCCGCCGCCGCCTTGACCAGCACGGGCAGGTCGCCTGGACCGGCCTCCAGCACCGGGACGCCGGCCTCGGCCATCAGGTGCTTGGCCCGGGTCTTGGAACCCATCGCCTCGATGGCCTCCGGCGTCGGCCCGATCCAGGTCAGGCCCGCCGCGATGACGGACCGGGCGAACTCGGCGTTCTCCGACAGGAACCCGTAGCCCGGGTGGACGGCGTCCGCGCCTGCGGCGAGGGCGGCCTTCACGATGAGGTCGCCGCGCAGATAGGTGTCGGCGGGCGCGTCGCCCGGCAGCCGCACGGCGGCGTCCGCCTCCCGTACGTGCAGGGCGGTCGCGTCCGCGTCCGAGTGGACGGCGACCGTGGCGATGCCCAGGTCCCGGCAGGTACGGAAGACACGGCGGGCGATCTCGCCGCGGTTGGCCACCAGCACTGATGCGATCACGGTCAGGTGCTCCTCACATCCGGAAGACGCCGAAGCCGCCACGGGCGCCCTCGACCGGTGCGCTGTGGACCGCCGACAGGCACACGCCGAGCACCGTGCGGGTGTCGCGCGGGTCGATCACCCCGTCGTCGTACAGCCGCCCCGACAGGAACATCGGCAGGGACTCGGACTCGATCTGCTGCTCCACCATCGCCCGCAGCCCGGCGTCGGCCTCCTCGTCGAAGGGCAGGCCCCGGGCGGCCGCGGACTGCCGCGCCACGATGGACAGCACTCCCGCGAGCTGCGCCGGCCCCATCACGGCCGACTTGGCGCTGGGCCAGGCGAACAGGAAGCGCGGGTCGTACGCCCGGCCGCACATGCCGTAGTGCCCGGCGCCGTAACTCGCGCCCATCAGGACGGAGATGTGCGGGACCTTCGAGTTGGACACCGCGTTGATCATCATGGCGCCGTGTTTGATGATGCCGCCCTGCTCGTACTCGCGGCCCACCATGTAGCCGGTGGTGTTGTGCAGGAACAGCAGCGGGATGTCGCGCTGGTTGGCGAGCTGGATGAACTGCGCGGCCTTCTGCGACTCGGCGCTGAAGAGCACGCCCTGCGCGTTGGCGAGGATCCCGACGGGATAGCCGTGCACCCGCGCCCAGCCGGTCACCAGGCTCGGCCCGTACAGCGGCTTGAACTCGTCGAACTCCGAGCCGTCCACGACCCGCGCGATGACCTCGCGAGGGTCGAAGGGGGTCTTCAGGTCGGCGGGGACGATGTCCAGCAGCCCGTCCTCGTCGTACAGCGGCGGGTCGTAGGCGGCGGCCGGGGCGGGGCCCTGCTTGCGCCAGTTGAGCCGGGCCACCACCCTGCGGGCGGTGCGCAGGGCGTCGGGCTCGTCCAGCGCGAAGTAGTCCGCGAGGCCGGAGGTACGGGCGTGCATGTCCGCCCCGCCCAGCGACTCGTCGTCGCTCTCCTCGCCGGTGGCCATCTTCACCAGCGGCGGGCCGCCGAGGAACACCTTGGAGCGCTCCTTGACCATGATCACGTGGTCGGACATCCCGGGGACGTACGCGCCGCCGGCCGTGGAGTTGCCGAACACGACGGCGACGGTGGGGATGCCGGCCGCCGACAGCCGGGTCAGGTCCCGGAAGAGCGCGCCGCCCGGGATGAAGATCTCCTTCTGGCTGGGCAGGTCGGCGCCGCCCGACTCCACGAGGTTGACCAGCGGCAGCCGGTTGGAGAGCGCGATCTCGTTGGCCCGCAGGGCCTTCTTCAGGGTCCACGGGTTGCTCGCCCCGCCGCGCACCGTGGGGTCGTTGGCGGTGATCACGCACTCGGTGCCCTCGATCACGCCGATCCCGGTCACCAGCGACGCGCCGACCGGGTAGTCGCTGCCCCAGGCCGCGAGCGGCGACAGCTCCAGGAACGGGCAGTCCTGGTCCAGCAGCAGCTCCACCCGCTCCCTGGCGGTCAGCTTCCCCCGCGACCGGTGCCGGTCCACGTACTTGGGGCCGCCGCCCGCGAGCGCCTTCTCGTGCTCGGCCTCCAGTTCGGCGAGGCGTTCGAGCATGGTCGTACGGTTCTCGGCGTTCACGCCGTTCCTCCCTCACGCGGCTCGCGGCCCCGCCCGGGCGGTCCCGCGAAGGCCTGGGCGATGTCCAGCCAGCGGTCGGCGTCCTCGCCCTCGGCACGTACGGCCAGGTCGGCGCGGTGCCGGCGGCGGGTCGCCAGCAGGCACAGGTCGAGCGCCGGGCCCGTGACGCGCTGCGCCGCGTCCTTCGGGCCGTACGCCCACAGCGTGCCGTCGGGGGCCGACAGCTCGACCCGGAACTCCTCAGCGGGCGGGGTCAGCCCGTTGACGAAGTACGCGTAGTCGCGGGCCCGTACGGCGATCCGCGCCACGTGCCGCAGCCGCCCGGTCGGCGGACGGCGGACACCGAGGGCGTCCGCGACGTCCTCGCCGTGCGCCCAGCTCTCCATGAGCCGGGCCGAGGCCATGGACGCGGCGCTCATCGGCGGCCCGAACCACGGGAAGCGCGTCCCGGGCGGCTGCGCCCGCAGCGCGGCCTGCAGCTCCGCCCGCCCCGAGCGCCAGCGCGCCAGTAACTCGGCGGGCGGCAGCGCCGCGCCCTCCTCGGCTCCGGCGTCGACGAAGGTGTCGACCGCGGCGGCGGCCTTCTCCACCACGGACCCGAAGCCCTCCGGGTCGGTGACCGCCAGCACGGACTGCCGGTCGGTCCAGGCCAGATGGGCGATCTGGTGCGCGATCGTCCACCCCGGAGCGGGCGTCGGTGCCGCCCAGGCGCCCTCCGCGAGCGGGGCGACCAGGGCGTCCAGGCCCTCGCTCTCGTCCCGCAGATCGTCCAGTACGGGTGTGGGGTCGGACAAAGGTCCCCCTGAATGACGCAGCGTCAGCGAAGCCGTGCGCGTCACAGGCTGGCACCGCGGCAGGAAACAATCAAGCGTGCTTGCATGATTTTCCGCCTGGGCCCCGCTGCGGCGGCCACGCTGCTGTCGATGGCGACGTTCTCCGCCGCGGCCTGGGCCCTGGGCCCCGCCCACGGCTGACTCCCGTCGTCAGCGAACCGCCGCGACCAGGCGGCTCAGGGGGGGAAGCACGTCCCGCAGGTCCTCGCCGTCCACCGCGACGGTCGCCGCGGCCCGGGCGTCCGCCGAGGCGTTGAACGCCACGCTCAGCCCGACGGACGCGAACAGCGGCAGGTCGGAGCGGCTGTCGCCGACGGCCCCGCAGGCGCCGGGGGCCAGGGCCAGCCCTCGCGCGTGGGCGAGGGCGAAGTCCCTCTTGCCGTACTCGTCGAAGTGCCGGGCGACCCGGCCCGTGAACCGGCCGCCGGAGGTCTCCAACCGGGGGCCGCTGAACGCGTCGAAGCCGAAGCGCTCGCTCAGGTGGCCGCCGACCGGCGACCAGGCGAGGGTCGCCAGCACGGGCGCCAGTCCGTTCCGCCGGCACCAGGCCACCGTCTCCGTGATGCCCGTGACCAGGGGGAGCCCGTCGAGCCACCCGGCGACCCGTCCCTCGGGCACGCCCGCCCAGCCGGCGGCGTCCAGCTCGGAGACCTGCCGGTTGTCCATGGCGCCCCTGGCGTAGGCGTCCTCGGCCTCGCTCAACTCGTCCCGATGGCCGAGGAAGCCGGCCAGGAAGGCCGACGAGCTCGTGCCGGGCACGAGGGTGCCGTCGACGTCGAAGAACACCGCGCCCGCGCGACCGGAGGGGAACACCGCTCAAGGATGTCATCGGAGCCCACGCCCTTCCCCGGTGGGTCGCGGAGCCGGCCCGGGGCGGCCCGGCCTGCCGGGGGCGGAAAACCGATGACGCCGTGGCCTGCGCTGCCACGCTCGTGGCATGGAAGGTGTCGTGATCCGTCCGGCCCGCCCGCAGGAGCTGCCGTTCCTGGACGCGTTGGTCCTGAGGTCGAAGTCGCACTGGGTGGGCGGTCGCGTGGAGGACGTCCCCGACGTGACGCCGAAGCTCACGGCGGCGGACATCGCCTCCCGGTACGCCACCGTCGCCGAGAAGGACGGCGTGCCCGTCGGCTTCTACACGCTCAACGAGCACGAGGACTACCTGGGGATCGGTCTGCTGTTCGTCGACCGGACGTCCATCGGCACCGGGGTCGGGGGCCTGCTGTGGGGCCATCTGGTGCGGCGGGCGGTCGCGCTGGACGCACGCCTGCTCGGGGTCGGCGCGGAGCCGCGGGCCGAGGGCTTCTACCTGCGGATGGGCATGGTGAGCCGGCACGCGTTCGAGCACAACGGCGAACGCCTGATCTGGATGGTGGGCGAGGTCGCCGCGCTGGCGCGCTGACCGGCCCGCCGCGGTGGGGCCCCTCCGGGGAGGCGCCCCACCGCGCACCGCTTCGTCAGGCGCGCGCGGCCCGCCGGGCCATCAGGGCGTCCCGGCGCTCCTCGAACTTGCGTGCCTGGCTGTCCAGCTCGCCCATGAAGAAGCCCAGTTCCTCCTGTGCCTTCAGGCCCTCGGCGCCGAGCCCCGCGGTCTCCAGCACCTTCAGGTGCCGCAGTACGGGCTGGAGCACGTCGTCGTGGTGGATGCGGAGGTTGTAGATGCCGCCGATGGCGATCCGCGCCGCGGAGCGTTCGAAGCCGGGCATCCCGTGCCCCGGCATCCGGAAGCCGACGACCACGTCACGGATCGCCTGCATCGCCTGGTCCGGCGCCAGTTGCAGCGCCGCCGCCAGCAGGTTGCGGTAGAAGACCATGTGCAGGTTCTCGTCGGTCGCGATGCGCGCCAGCATGCGCTCGCACAGCGGGTCGCCCGACTCGCGGCCCGTGTTGCGGTGCGAGATGCGGGTGGCCAGTTCCTGGAACGCCACGTACGCCACCGAGTGCAGCATGCTGTGCGCGTTGTCGGACTCGAAGCCCTCCGACATGTGCTGCATGCGCAGCCGCTCCAGCTCCACCGGGTCCACGGCACGGGTGGTGAGCAGGTAGTCCCGCATCACTATGGCGTGCCGGCCCTCCTCCGCGGTCCAGCGGTGGACCCAGGTGCCCCAGGCGCCGTCCCGGCCGAAGAGGGTGGCGATCTCGTGGTGGTAGCTGGGGAGGTTGTCCTCCGTGAGGAGGTTGACCACCAGCGATATCCGGCCGATCTCGGTGACCTTGGACTGCTCGGGCGCCCAGGCCTCGCCGCCCATCACACCGTCGTAGTCGCGGCCCTGGCTCCACGGGACGTACTCGTGGGGCATCCACTCCTTGGCCGCCTTCAGATGACGGTTGATCTCGGTCTCGACGACCTCTTCCAAGGCGTACAGCAGCCTGGTGTCACTCCATGCTTCCGAACCGGCACTCTGGGACGGGGCAATGGTCACGCGGGGCTCCTGGCTGTTCGCTGAGAGTGCTTACGGAATCGTAAGTTACGAAACCGTAGGTTAGGTGACACTGAAAAGGCAACCCGCCGTCAGGCGTACAAGTTCCGCAGGCGAACGGACAGGCAGGTCACGCATCCCTCGAGCTTCTCGAACTCACTGATATCCACTGATACGGGCTCATATCCCCTATCACCCAGCAGCTCCGCGCTCCTCGGCGCGCTCGCCGCCATCAGCAGCCGCCCGCCGCCGAGCAGCACCACGTGGGCCCCCGCCTCCTCCGGCACCGGCAGGAAGCGGGGGAAGACCGACGGGTCGTCAACCAGCGGCGGATACCCGATGACCGTGCCGTCGGGCAGCGCCGTCACCGCCGACTTCAGATGCAGCACCTTGGTGACGGGAACGGCGACCACTCGCGCCCCCAGCGGCTCGAACGCGGACCGCAGCTGCCGGACGCCCTCGGCGTTGGTCCGCCCGCCGCGGCCCACGTACACGGTGTCCCCCGTCTTCAGCACGTCCCCGCCGTCCAGCGTGCCCGGCTCGCGGACCCGGTCGACCGAAAGCCCCAGCGCCGCCACCGCCTCCCCGACCCCGGCCGTCTCCGGGCGCCGGGACACGGCACCGGACCGGGCGAGCAGCGCGACGTCGCGGAAGACGACCACCGGGTCCTCCACGAAGACCGCGTCCGGGCAGTCGTCGGCGGCCGGCACCTCCACCGTCTCCCAGCCGTGGGCGCGCAGCGCCGCCACGTACCCCTCCCACTGGCGCGCGGCGAGTCCGGCGTCGACGGGGGAGCGCTCGACGTGCGTCACCAGCCCCTCGGCGAGGCGCGGACCCGGACGGCGGACGAGGGCCATCTTGCTCGGCACGGAAGGTTCCCTCCCTGGGATCGGGGACGGCCGGCGGCCGTCCCGGGCGCCACGCACGGGCCGCAGGGCGCGGGCCGGCGGGGCGATAGCATCGGCAGCCTGATGAGTGCCACTCTTGTCGTCAAGGATCTCGCCGCCGGCCACGGGGACCGCGTCCTCTTCTCCGGCCTCGACCTCGTCGTCGCCCCCGGCGACGTCATCGGCCTGGTCGGTGCCAACGGTGCCGGGAAGTCGACGCTGCTGCGCCTGCTCGCGGGCCTCAGCGCGCCCGAGCAGGGGCAGCTGCGGCTGAGCCCGCCCACCGCGACCGTCGGCCACCTCCCGCAGGAGCCCGAACGCCGCCCGGACGAGACCGTACGGGCCTTCCTGGCCCGGCGCACCGGGGTCGCCGCCGCCCAGGCCGAGCTCGACGCCGCCACGCAGGCCCTGGTCGACGGGGCGCCCGGCGCGGACGACGCCTACAACGACGGCCTGGAGCGCTGGCTCGCCCTCGGCGGCGCGGACCTCGAGGAGCGCGCCGAGGAGGTCACCGACTCGCTCGGGCTGACCGTCGGCCTCGACCTCCCGATGACCGCCCTGTCCGGCGGCCAGGCCGCCCGCGCCGGCCTGGCGTCCCTGCTGCTGAGCCGATACGACGTCTTCCTGCTCGACGAGCCCACCAACGACCTCGACCTCGACGGCCTGGAGCGGCTGGAGGCCTTCGTCAGGGGCCTGAAGGTGGGCACCGTCCTCGTCAGCCACGACCGCGAGTTCCTCACCCGCACCGTGACCAGGGTCGTCGAACTCGACCTCGCCCAGCAGCAGGTCAACACCTACGGCGGCGGCTACGCCGCCTACCTGGAGGAGCGGGAGACCGCCCGCCGTCACGCCCGCGAGGAGTTCGAGGAGTACGCCGACACCAAGGCCGCCCTGGAGTCCCGCGCCCGGATGCAGCGCAACTGGATGGAGCACGGCGTCCGCAACGCCCGCCGGAAGGCGAGCGACAACGACAAGATCGGCCGCAAGCTGCGCTCCGAGTCCACCGAGAAGCAGGCCGCCAAGGCCCGGCAGACCCAGCGCATGATCGAACGCCTCGACGTCGTCGACGAGCCCCGCAAGGAGTGGGAGCTGCGCATGGAGATCGCCGCCGCGCCCCGCGCGGGCGCGGTCGTCGCCACGCTGCGCGGCGCCGAGGTCCACCGCGGCTCCGGGTTCACCCTGGGGCCCGTCGACCTGCAGGTCGACTGGGCCGACCGGGTCGCCATCACCGGCGCCAACGGCTCCGGCAAGTCCACCCTCCTGGCCGCCCTCCTCGGCCGCGTCCCGCTGGACGCCGGCGCCGCCCACCTCGGGCCCGGAGTCGTCGTCGGCGAGGTCGACCAGGCACGCAGGCTCTTCCTCGGCGGCGAGTCGCTGCTCGACGCCTTCTGCGCGGAGGTCCCCGACACGGCCCCCGCCGACGTCCGCACCCTGCTGGCCAAGTTCGGCCTCAAGGCCGCCCACGTGCTGCGCCCCGCCGCCACCCTCTCCCCGGGCGAGCGCACCCGGGCCGCCCTCGCCCTCCTGCAGGGCCGCGGCGTCAACCTCCTCGTCCTCGACGAGCCCACCAACCACCTCGACCTGCCCGCCATCGAGCAGCTCGAGTCCGCCCTCGCCTCCTACGACGGCACCCTGCTGCTGGTCACCCACGACCGCCGCATGCTGGAGGCCGTCCACACCACCCGTCGCATCCGGGTCGACTCCGGGCGGGTCACCGAACACTGACGTCACGCCGCGGTCGTGCCGCGGACCCCCTCCCATGGGAAGATCGGCACCGTGACCGGGGTTGAAAGGACGACCTGTGGTCCGTCCGTGCCCCAAACGAGGAGATCCGAACGTGAGCATCTACGACATCCCGCTGCGCACCCTCACCGGTGAGCCCGCCTCCCTCGCGGACCACCGGGGCAAGGCCCTGCTGATCGTCAACGTGGCCTCCAAGTGCGGTCTGACCCCGCAGTACGAGGGCCTGGAGCGGCTGCAGAAGCGGTATGCCGACCGTGGGTTCACCGTGCTGGGCTTCCCCAGCAACCAGTTCGCGGGCCAGGAGCCGGGCACGGCCGAGGAGATCGCGACCTTCTGCTCCGCGACCTACGGCGTGAGCTTCCCGCTCTACGAGAAGGCCGACGTCAACGGTGAGCAGCGGCACCCGCTGTACGCCGCGCTGACCGAGACCGCCGACGCCGAGGGCCAGGCGGGCGACGTTCAGTGGAACTTCGAGAAGTTCCTCGTCGGCGGCGACGGCCAGGTCGTCGGCCGGTTCCGCCCCCGCACCGAGCCCGAGGCCGACGAGATCGTCGCCGCCATCGAGGCGCAGCTCCCCGCTTGAGCCTGCGCGCGGCACTGACGCGCCTCGCCGTGCCGGCCGTCGTGGCCGGCACGGCGGCCGCGGTCCCGTGGTCGCCGCCCGCGCTGCCGGACCGCATGGCGGACACCGGCGGCGGCACCCAGCTGATCACGGCGGTCGCCGCCTCCCCGGAGGCCACCACTGGGACGCTGACCTGGTGGGACCGCCGCGACGGCCGCTGGGTCGCCGCGGGCTCCGCGGCCGCCCGCTTCGGCGGCGGCGGCCTCGTCGAGGGCGGGACCCGGGTGCAGGACACCTCGACCACCCCGACCGGGCTGTACGACCTCCCGTTCGCGTTCGGCACCAAGGCGCCTCCCCCCGGCACGACGACGCGGTACCTGCCGGTCACCGAGGACTCCTGGTGGTGCCAGGACAACGCCTCGGACTCCTACAACCGCTGGGTCGAACCGCTGCCCGAGGACTGCGCCCCCGAGGAGTCCGAGCACCTCGCCGACTTCGGCCGCCAGTACGCGCACGCCCTCGTCATCGGCTTCAACTACCGCCACCCGGTCCGCGAACGCGGCGCCGGGATCTTCCTCCACGTGAACGGCCGCGCCGCAACGGCGGGTTGCGTCTCGGTCCCGGCCGGCGCCATGCGTCGCATCCTGGCCTGGGCCGACCCCGGCCGTGACCCCCACATCGCGATCGGCACGGAACCGGGCCGCGGCGGGACCGCGGTCACGCGGTACTAGGCCGCGTCGTCACATGCCCTCCGCCAACCTTCGGCCGGGGGTGCCCCCACCCCGCGACGCTCCCCCAGCCGGCACTGGGAGGTACCCCCACCCCACGCTGCGTTGTCGAATCGTCCGAGCAGCCCACTACGAGGACGGCTCTCCGCCTTGTGATGCCCCGCACCTGGGGCACCTCCCAGCGGAGCTGGGGGAGCTCCTTCGACGACACGGCCCAGGCCGGTGCCTGCTCGCCCGCGGCCGATAGGCTGAGGTGGGGGAGGCGAGGGCCCGGAACCCTGCTGGCCTGCGTCTTTTCCCGACGCTGAGATCGTTCCCGTCCCGTGAGGATGCCCGTGCTGCCCCGTGGCCCCGGCCGCCGGCCCGTCGCCCTGCCGACCTGGCTGGCCCATCCGCTGCGCTGGCAGCGAGGGCCGGTGCCCTGGCCCGCCGTGCTGCGCGGGGCGCTGGCGGCCGGGCCCCTGCTCGCGCTGGGGATCGCGCTGGGACGCGTCGAGATCGGGGTGCTGGCCGGACTCGGGGCCCTGTTCGCGGGCTTCAACGACCTTCCCGGCACCCGCAGGACGGGCGTCGTCCACATCGGGCTGCCCGCGCTCGTCGCCGCGCTCGGCGTGCTGGTGGGTGCCGCGACGCAGGACGCCCTGAGCGGGTGGTGGGGGCTGCCGGTGCTCTTCGCGGTGGGCGCGGTGTCGGGCGCGGTCAGCGTGATCGGCCCGGTCTGCTCGCGGGCCGGGATGCAGGGGCTGGCCGCCATGGTGATCGGTATGGGCCTGCCGCTGCCCGGCGGGCCCTGGTACAAGGCGCTGTGGTTCCTCGCCGGGGCGGGCTGCCTGCTCCTGCTGCGGCTCGTGCTGCGGCCGCCGCGCCCGTCCGGCGGGGCGCTGGAGGGCGAGCGCGCCTCGCTGGCCCGGATCTTCGACGCCCTCGCCGACGCTCTCGACGCCGTCGGCGGACCCGGGGCGGAGGCGGCGCGGCGACGGCTCAGCGCCGCCCTGGACCGCGGTGACGAGGCGGTTCGGCTGCGCCGGCTCAGCCGGCGTCTGCTGCGTACCCGCGCACGCCGCGACGAACTGCTGCTCGCCGAGCGCTTCGGCGTGGCCACCGAGCTGACCGACGCCGCCGCGGCCCTGCTCTGGGAGGCCCGCCCCCTGCCGCCCGGGACCGGCGACGGCCCGCGGCGGCTCGCGCGGGCCCTGCGGACCGGAACGCCGCCCGGCCCCCTCCCGGCGCCCGGGCAGGCCACCCCCGCCCGCGCCGCCTTCGACGCGATGCTGCTGCACGCCGCCGTCGTCTTCGCCCGCACGGTCCCGGACACGGACCGGCCCGAGGAGGCCGCGCCGCTCCCCGCCCGCCGCCCGGCGCCGCTGCTGCGCCGCCGCGTCCTCGGCCCCGTGGGCCGTGAGTACGGGCTGAAGGTCGCGGTGTGCGTCACCGCCAGCGCGGCCGTGGCCCTGGCCCTGCGGGCGGACCACTGGTACTGGCTGCCGCTCACGGCGGCGTTCCTGGTGAAGCCGGACATCGGCCCGCTGTTCTCCCGGGTCGTCAACCGCTGCTTCGGCACGGCGCTCGGCGTGCTGGTCTTCGCCGCGGTGGCCGCGGTCCTCGGGGGCGGGATCTGGTGGACCGCGGTCTGCGCCTCGGTGGCGGGCGCGCTGCTGCCGTTCGCGGCCCGCCACTTCGCGCTGCAGACCTCCGCCGTCACGATCATGGTGCTGGCGTTCGTCTGGGCCGGCGGCGACACCCAGGCCGCCCTGTCCCGCCTGCTGGACACCGCGATCGCCTGCGCGATCGTCGTCGTCGTGGGCCACCTCCCGCGGCTCGCCGACCCCACCGCGCGGGTCGGCCACCTGGTGGCCGTCGCACAGCGGCGCACCGGGGACTACCTCGACCACGTCCTGACCGTGCCCGCCGGCGAGCGGCCCGAGGAACGCAGGGTGCTGCGGCGGGCGGCCTACAGCGCCCTGGGCGAGGCCCGCGTCGCCGCCGAGACCCTGGCCGCCGAGCTGCCCTCGCGGCACGGCGGGAACGGCGACTGGTTCCGGGTGGTCGCCGCCTCCGAGCGGATCGTGGACGCGGCCACCGCCTGCGTCGTCCGAATGGAGCAAGGGGCCCCGCGTCCGTCGGCCCGCGAGGGGGCGCAGGTGGCCGCCGCGCTCACGGCGGTCGCCGACACCCTGGACGGCAGGGCCCCCGCCGCGGGCCCTCCGGAGCTCCCGGCGGCCCCCGAGTGCGAGACGCTCGCCGACGTCGTAGCCGAGCTGCACTTCATCCGCGCCATCATGGCGGGCCTGCCCGTGCCCGCGCGGGGCAGGCGCACCACACGGCACCCCGCCGCGACCGCCGCGACCGCCGCGACCGCCGCGGCCGCGGGCCGGGAGCCAGAGGCGGACAATCGTCGCGATCAAGACGGGTGAGGGGCTAAGGTCGGGCCAGTCGGCGACACCGGGAGGTTGACGAGGTGGCCGTATTCCTGCTCGGGGTGGGGGCCGCTTGCTGTCTGGGGCTGGGCTTCGTGCTCCAGCAGCTGGCCGCCCAGCGTGCCCCGCTGTCCGACTTCCTCTCCTTCAGGCTGCTGCTGGACCTCATGCGCATGCCGCAGTGGCTGCTCGGCGTCTTCCTGATGATCTGCGGCATGCTGCTCAGCGCCCTCGCGCTCACCAAGGGCGAGGTCTCGCTCGTCGAACCGCTGACCGCGACCAACCTGCTCTTCGCGATGGCGCTCTCCCGCCGCCTCACCGGCCAGAGACTCGGGTGGCACGGCTGGTCGGGCGTGGCGCTGCTGGCGCTCGGCGTGACGGCGTTCATCGTGGCCGGCCGGCCCTCGGGCGGCGGACCGCCCGCAGGGGCGCTGCGGCACTGGCTCGTGGTCGGCGTCGTCGTCGGCCTGGCGCTGCTCCTGGTGGGCTGCGCGCGGCGGCTGCGCCCGTCGCCCGAGGCCACGGTGCTGGCGCTCGCCGCGGGCCTGCTCTACGGCCTCCAGGACGCCCTGACCCGGATCTCCGGCCAGGTGGCCGAGGACGAGGGCGTCGGCGCGCTCCTCATGCACTGGCAGCCGTACGCCGTCGTCGCGATGGGCCTGACGGGGCTGATGCTCGTGCAGAGCGCCTTCGAGACGGCCCCGCTGCGCATGTCGCTGCCCGCGCTGACCGCCGCCCAGCCGCTCGCCGGGATCGCCTGCGGCGTCGGCTTCCTGGGCGACCGCGTGCGCGTCACGCCGGGCGCGCTGGCCTGGGAGGCGGCGGGGCTCGCGGCGATCGCCGTGGGCGTCGTGCTGCTGGGCCGGCACCCGGCGATGCCCTGCGCGCACGGCACGTCCCGGAAGGACGCGGCCGACGTCGGCGGATCCGGCGAGGAACCCGTCAGGATCGTCCACTGACCACGTGACCACGTGACCACCGCGGTCGCCCGGCGCGCTCACCCCGTGAGCAGCCGGGCGACCGTCGCGATCGGCGGCCACGACCACTGACCGGCGCGTGCCACCAGGAAGTGCCGGCGCGTGCCGACCAGCGGGTCCAGCGGACGGGTCACCACGTCGTCGCGCTGCCGCTCCACCCCCGACTCGGCGAGCAGCGCCACACCGAGCCCCGCCCCGGTCAGCAGGTTCACCAGGTGCAGGCTGTCGACCCGGTGGACGATCCGCGGGGTG
Source organism: Streptomyces sp. NPDC006207 (assembly GCF_040613835.1). NCBI lineage: Bacteria > Bacillati > Actinomycetota > Actinomycetes > Kitasatosporales > Streptomycetaceae > Streptomyces > Streptomyces sp. NPDC006207. The sequence continues at coordinate 113,117 of NZ_JBEXSX010000020.1, forward strand.
AAGCCGGCCATCGCGCACACCCGCTGCACCAGCTCGTCGTCGTCACTGCCGCGGGAGTTGGTGATCCACCCGGCCCCGGACAGCCGGCTCAGCCCGGACAGCGGCACCGGCCCGCCCGGCCCCGGGTCGCCGGTGTGCCCGGACGGCAGCAGGAGCACCATCGGCTGGGTGGCGAACTGCCGGGCGCTGAGGCCGTCCGGCACCGGCCGCGGCACCAGGCTGTAGTCGTAGACGATGCCGAGGTCGACGTCCCCCGACAGCAGCAGCGCGAGGGTCTGCTCCGGCTCGTGCTCGTACAGCTGCACCTCGACGCGCGGGTGCTCCGCGCGGAGCCGGCCGAGCGCGGGCACGACCGTGGGCTCCACGGCGCTGACGAAGCTCGCCAGCCGTACCCGGCCGGCCGGGCCGGACGCCCCGCGCAGCTCGGCCCGGGCCTCCTCGACCGCCGCGAGGATCCCCACGGCGTGCCCGACCAGGCGCTCGCCCGCCGGGGTGAGCCGTACCCGGCGGCCGACCGGGGTGAGCAGCCTGGTGCCGACCTCCTGCTCCAGGACGGCGAGGTGCTTGGAGACGGCGGAGGTGCCGTAGCCGGTGCGCTCGGCGACGGCGGCCATCGTGCCCAGGCGGCTCAGCTCGACCAGCAGGCGCAGCCGGCCGAGGTCGGGGAGCTGGTCGGGCGCATCGATCATCCACCGATCGTAAACAATGCGTCCGCCAATGACGCGTGGACAGAAACAACGGGCGGCGTGTCCAATGGGGGCCGTGTCCGAGCCGCATACCTTTACGACCCGCCGCATACCTGGCGCCGTGCTGATCCTGGCCGCGATGACGGTGCTGCACACCGGAAGCGCCCTGACGACGGAACTCTTCGACGAGATCGGCCCGGCCGGCACGACGTGGCTGCGCGTCGGTTTCGCCGCGGTGCTGCTGCTCGCCTTCACCGGCCGGTCGCTGTGGCCCGCGCTGCGCGCCGCCCCGCGCCGGGACCTGGCGGCCGTCGTCCTGCTCGGCGCGGTCAGCGGCGGCATGATGCTGCTCTTCTCGGAAGCCGCCGACCGCATCCCCCTGGGCACCGCGACCGCGCTGGAGTTCCTCGGACCGCTCGCCGTCGCGGTCGCCTCCTTGCGGCAGCGCCGTGAACTCGCCTGGCTGCTGCTCGCGGCGGCGGGCGTCCTGTGCCTCACCTCCCCGTGGCAGAGCGGCGCCGACCTGGCGGGCGTCCTGTTCGGGGTCGCCTCCGGCGCGTGCTGGGCGCTGTACGTGATCAGCACCCAGCACGTCGGCAGCCGCTTCTCCGCGCAGCACGGCCTCGCCGTCTCGCTGGGCGTCGCCACGGTGTTCACCGCGCCGTTCGGCGCCCCGGGCGTGGTGGTGGGCGCCACGTGGTCGGTGCTCGCGGCGGTGGCGGGCATCGCCGTCCTGATGCCGCTGGTGCCCTTCCTGCTCGAGATGAAGGCCCTGCAGCGGATCGGCAAGACCGCCTACGGCACCCTCGCGGGCATGGAACCCGCGGTCAGCCTCCTCGCCGCGATGGTGCTGGTCTCCCAGGTCCCGACCGCCCTCCAGGCGGCGGGTACGGCCCTGGTCGTGGTCGCCGGCATCGGCGCCGCCCGCGGCGAGAAGCGCGCGGCGGGCCGCTCCGGCCGCGAGGTCACCCGCAGCGAACCCCCCACCCCCGCCCCGGCCGCCCCGGCCCCCACCCCCTGACGGCGACGGGCGGCCGGACGAGGTGGGGGTCGTGGGAACCGCACCGCAAGCGGGGCGCGGAGGACGTCCCCTCAGTCCTTGCCGAAGTGCTGCAGCGGGAAGCCGCCGTTGCTCAGGACGCGGTGGGTCAGGGCGCCCGCGAGGGAGGTGAGGCGGTCGACGGCGGCTGCGCCGAGGTGTTCGTAGGGGGCGCGGTCGAGGCGGTCGGTCACGCCCTCGATCTCGCGGCGCAGTTCGACGCCGCGGTCGGTGAGGTCGCCCGCCGCGTCGAGGAGACCGCGCTCCCGGAGCCGGTCCTGGGCCGCGGCCCAGTCCTGCGCGGACCAGCCGCGGCTGCGCTGCACGAAGCGCGGGGTGAAGCTCTTGCCGGTGGCGGTGTGGGTCACGAGGGCCTCCAGACCGTCGAGGCCCGCGGCGGCGAGGGCCGCGAGGTGACCGTCTCCGCGGTGCTCGCGCAGCAGGGTGGCGGCGTGCCAGAGCGCGAGGTGGGGCCGGTCCGGCACCGGCAGGTCCGCGTTGGCGGCGTAGAGGGGCCTGGCCCCGCGCGTGCAGGCCTCGGCGGCGCGCAGCGCCAGGTGCGCGGCGTCGGCGAGGTCGGCGGAGGCGATGACCTCCGGTCCCAGCAGCCGCGTCAGTACGGCGTCGGCCACCCGCAGCCGGGTCCCGACGATCGCGTCCGGGCTCGCGATGTCCCAGGCACGCGGTATGACCGGGGCGACGATCGCGTGGTTGAAGTTGTAGAACGTGGCGGTGACCGTCCCCGCCGCGACGGCGCCCAGCGGGGCCGCCCGCCCGGCGAAGTAGGCCATGGCGCCTCGCTCCAGGCCGAGCGCCGAGAGTTCGTCGTCGTACTCGGACGAGAAGTACACGACCGAGTGCAGGGGGTTGAGGGCGTTGTGGCAGCGCCGGCCCGCGCGCGGTTCCAGCGCGGGGGCGGGGACGGTGGCGGTCATGGGCAGCAGGTTACCGACCGGTCGGCATGTCGCCGAGACCGGGACCGCCGAAACACGGATTCCGTCGCCCAAACGGCCATCGCCACCGATTCCGTGGAAAGCGTGGCGCGGAGTTGCTCATATGACTAGTCTCGGCGTCCTGTAGCCGCGAACCCTTCGGAGGCCGCCCGTGCCAGCCGCCGACCGTGCGCTTCCCGTGACCGGGCGCACCCGGCACCGCCGCCTCCGGGAGCAGGGCAGTGTCTCCCGCGACGACCTGGACGCCGTGCTGGGCGCGGGGTTCGTGTGCCACCTCGCCGTCGTCGTCGACGGCACGCCGCTGGCGGTGCCCACCGCCTACGGGTACGACGCCGCCACCGGCACCCTCTACCTGCACGGCTCCGTGGCGAGCCGCAGCCTGCGCCCGGCCCCGGGCGCGCCGGTGTGCGTCACGGTGACGCACGTGGACGGCCTGGTCCTGGCCCGGTCCGTCTTCGAGCACGGCGTCAACTACCGCAGCGCGATGGTCCTCGGTACGCCCCGCACCGTGACCGGCCCCGAGGAGAAGCTGCACGGCCTGCGGGTGCTCACCGAGCAGTGCGCCCCGGGGCAGTGGGACCACGCCCGCCGGCCGGACCGCCGGGAGCTCGCCGCGACGACGCTGCTGGCGCTGGCCACCGACGAGGCCTCGGTGAAGCTCCGCACCGGCCCGCCCGAGGACGGCGACGGGCCGGACGCCGCGCTGCCCGTGTGGGCGGGCGTCCTGCCGCTCACCACCGCGTGGGGCACGCCCGTCCCCGACCCGGCGCTGCGCGACGGCGTGCCGCTGCCGCCGCACCTGGCGGCCCTGACGGGGCTGACTACCGGTCCACCGTCCACGTGAAGCGGGGCTCGCGGCCGTCCAGGAACGCGGCCACGCCCTCCGCCGTGTCGTCGCTGCCCTCCGCCTGGCGGGCCCAGTGCCCGACCCGCGCGGGGTCGGGTCCGGGCGCGGTGAACTCCTTGGCCGCCGCCTGCGTCAGCAGCGACCGCGAGGCCAGCACCCCGGCGAACTCCTCGACCCGCTTGTCCAGCTCGTCCTCCGCCAGCACCTCGTCCACCAGCCCGGTCCGCAGCGCCCGCTCGTGACCGATCAGCTCCGCGGAGAACAGCAGGTGCTTCGCCGTCGAGGGCCCGACCAGCCCCGTCAGCCGCCGCGTGGAGGACGCGGGGTAGACGATGCCCAGCCGCGCCGGGGTGACCCCGAAGCGCGAGCCCTCCGCGGCGAACCGCAGGTCGCAGGCGGCCGCGAGCTGGCATCCGCCGCCCACGCAGAAGCCGCGGATCACGGCCAGCGTCGGCTTGGGGAACCCCGCGAGCGCCTCCTCCGCCTCCACGGCCGCGGTCTGCGCCGTGCCGGAACCGCTCGCCGGATCGCGCAGGTCGGAAATGTCCGCTCCGGCGCAGAAGGTGCCGCCGGCGCCGGTGAGCACCAGGACGCGCACGGCCGGGTCCGCGGCGAGGCCGTCGAGCAGGCCGGGCAGCTCCCGCCACATCGCCACGGTCATCGCGTTGCGCTTGGCCGGATTGCTGATCGTCACGGTGGCCGTGGCGCCCGCCGTGTCCACCCTCAGGCCGGGCCCGGACGGCTCGGACATGCCCGCATCCCTCATCTCGTCGTCGACCCGGCTGCCCGGAGATCGCGGCGGCCGCCGGACGGGGATCCTATCCCGGTCCGTGCCACGGCAAATCGGGTATATGAGCAGTAGCTCCCGACTGGCTCCCGACGCGCGCGAGGAGGCGACGGCCATGACCCCGTTCAAGGGACGCAAGAAGCATCCCGAGCCCCCTGAGGCCGGGATCAAGCGCAGCTTCGGCTGGGTCGCCGCCCTCGGGGCGGTCCTCGTCGTGGGCGGCCTGGTCGGGCTGTTCTACGTGGGCTTCGCCACCATCACCTCGATGCTGCTCTTCGGCTGGCTGCTGCTGGTCGGCGGCGTCGTCGGCCTGGTCCAGGCGGTGCAGAACCGCAACACCAACTTCTTCTGGCTCGCCCTGGTCGTCGCGGCCCTCTACATCGCCGCCGGGGTCGTCGTGATCCGCAACCCCGAGCAGACGGCGGCCGCCCTCACCATGTTCGCGGCCCTGCTCTTCCTGACCGGCGGGATCTTCCGCCTCTTCGGCGGGCTCGTGGTGCGCGGGCCGCACATGGTGTGGACGCTCATCCAGGGCGCGATCGGCATCCTGCTGGCGGTCCTGGTCCTGGCGAACTGGCCGGAGAGCAGCCTCTACGTCATCGGCGCCTTCTTCTCCCTGGCGCTGCTCTTCGACGGGCTGGGGCTGCTCGGCGCCGGCCTCGGGGGCCGCCGGATCGTCGGAATGGTCGCCGATGCCCGGGACGCCCCGCTGACGCGTCAGTGAACCGGAAGTACCAGATCAGTAGGGGCTCACGGGCCCGACACGTCCGATCGCCTTGAGTCGGAGGTGGTCGAAAGGTGCGGATTTACGGTCAGCGGCTCGGGGTGGACCCGTCGGCTGCCGACACTCGATCCGTGAGGCGGACCTCGCCGCCGCCGTGGGCGGCCCGCGGGGGCCGCGGGGTGCATCGCGAATGCAAGGGTGAAGACCGCCATGGACGTACGCGGGAGCGTCCCGCCCTCCGAACCGGTGCCCCCGATGGCGCCGGATGTCCCGCGCCCTTACGAGGGCGTGTGGCGCTTCACCGCCCCCGCGCTGGACTCCTCGGTGCCGCAGGCCCGGCACGCGGTACGGGACCTGGTCGTCCGCCAGGGCGTGCCGGTCAGCGAGGAACTGCTGCACGGCCTGCTGCTGATCGTCTCCGAGCTGGTCACCAACGCGGTGCGGCACGCCGCACTGCTGTCTCCCGAGATCGCCGTGGAACTCGCCGTCGGAGTGGACTGGGTACGGGTGGCCGTCGAGGACAACCACCCGTACCGGCCCAAGGCGCTGCAGGTCGACGACGCCGACACCGGCGGGCGCGGCCTGCTGCTGGTCAAGACGGTCACCGCCGAGGCGGGCGGGATGTGCGACGTCCAGCAGACGACGACCGGCGGCAAGGTCATCTGGGCCGCGCTCCCGCTGCCGCCCGGCCTGGTGCACTGACCGCACCGAGCGCACCGAGCGCACGACCGCACCGACCGCACCGACCGCGGCCGGCCGCACCGAGCGCACCGGCCGCAGCGGCCGGGGCTACCAGCCCGCGTCCCCCGTAAGCTCGCGCACCGCCGGCAGCGCGGCATCGAGCACGGTCGGGAACCAGGTCGAGAACGGCCCGGCGGCGCGGAGCGCGGCGAGCTCGGCGGGCGACACGAACGCGGTCTCGTCGATCTCCTCCGGATCCGGCTCCAGGGGTGCGGTCACCAGGCCGACGAAGAGGTGGTTGTACTCCTGCTCGACCAGCCCCGACGCCGGGTCCGGGTGGTTGTAGCGGACCGTGCCGGCCTCCCGCATCAGGGCGGGCGCCACACCGAGCTCCTCGCCGGTGCGGCGCGCGGCGGCGACGAAGGGCGGTTCGCCCGGGTAGGGATGGCCGCAACAGGTGTTCGACCACACGCCGGGGGAGTGGTACTTCCCCGCCGCCCGGCGCTGCAGCAGCAGCCTTCCCTCGCCGTCGAAGAGGAAGACCGAGAACGCACGGTGGAGCCGCCCCGGCGGCAGGTGGGCCGACAGCTTCTCCGCGGTCCCGATCGTCACCCCGGTCTCGTCGACCAGCTCGAGGAGGATCGGCGCCGGGGCACCGTTGGAGGAGGGGTCCGCGGCGGGTGTGCGGGGCCGGTCGGCGGCGGGGCTCGTGGGCATGGCCATCCTTTGCTTCGACGACAAGACCTCAGTTTGCCTCACGCGGGGACACGCCACGTGGTTGCAGCGCGCTCAGGCTTCGTGACACTGCGTCGCACGGCGCGGCGTGCCGTCAGTGGCACAACCGCGCCTCGTGCTCCGCGTGTCCGACCGGCTCCAGCTGGAAGGTGCAGTGCTCCACGTCGAAGTGGGTGCCGAGGCAGCCCTGCAGGTCGTGCAGCATCTTCTCGTGGCCGACCGCGTCCAGGACGTCCCGGCTCACCACGACGTGCGCGGAGAGCACCGGCATCCCCGAGGTGATCGTCCACACGTGCAGGTCGTGCAGCCCGGCCACGCCGGGCAGCGCGAGGATGTGCGCCCGCACGTCGGCCATGTCCACGTCCTTGGGCGCGGCCTCCAGCAGGACGTCGATCGCCTCGCGCAGCAGCTTCCACGTCCGCGGGACGATCATCAGCCCGATCAGGATCGAGGCGACCGGGTCCGCCTGCTGCCAGCCGGTGGCCAGGATCACCAGCGCCGCCACGACGACGGCCAGCGAGCCCAGCGCGTCCGCCATGACCTCCAGGAACGCACCCCGGACGTTCAGGCTCTCGCGCTGCCCGCGCATCAGCAGCAGCAGGGACACCGAGTTCGCCACCAGGCCGATCGCACCGAAGACGACGGTGAGCCCGCCCTCCACCTCGGTGGGCGTGATGAGCCGGCGGACCGCCTCGTAGAAGATGAAGGCGCCCACGCCGAACAGCAGCACCGCGTTGGCCACCGCCGACAGGATCTCGGCGCGCGCCAGCCCGAAGGTGCGGCGCTCGCTCGGCGGGCGGTTGGCGAAGTGGATGGCCACCAGCGCCATCGCGAGGCCCGCCGCGTCGGTCGCCATGTGCCCGGCGTCGGCCAGCAGGGCGAGCGACCCGGTGAGCGCGCTGCCCGTGACCTCGGCCACCAGGATCAGCAGCGTGATGCCGAGCGCCATGCGCAGCCGCCCGCGGTACGCGGCGGCCGCGGTGCCCGTCGGTACGGATCCCGGCCCGTGCGAGTGGCCGTGGCCGTGCGCGTGCCCTGCGCCCATCGCCCGACGCTCCCGTCCGCCGCCTCCACGCGACGGCGTGCCCGCGCGCGGAGACCGGCGTGCCCAGTGAACAACGGTCACCTTCCGTGGGCAACTCGCCGACGGTGGCCGCTGTCAGGTGCTGTCAGCCGCGGTGACCTGCGGCGATGGGGAGCGTGACGGCCGCGGGGGGAGCGCCCGTGGTCAGGCGCGGCGCGCCTGCGGGTGGTTCAGGCACCAGCCCTCCCACGCGGACTCCACCATCTCGCGGATGCCGCGGCTCGCCGTCCAGCCCAGTTCCCGGCGGATCAGCGCGGACGAGGCGACCACGCTCGCCGGGTCGCCCGCGCGCCGCGGCAGGATCACCGGCGTGACGTCCTTGCGGCCGGTGACCTCGAGGACGATGTCGATCAGCTCCCGGACGGAGACGCCCTCGCCGCGTCCGATGTTCACCGTCAGGTCCGTGCCGCCGTCGCGCTCGCCGACCCAGTGGGCGGCCGCGAGATGGGCGTCGGCGAGGTCCTCGACGTGGATGTAGTCGCGCACGCACGTGCCGTCGGGGGTGGGGTAGTCGTCGCCGAAGATCTGCGGGGCCTCGCCGCGGGTCAGCTTGTCGAAGACCATCGGGACGATGTTGAACACCCCGGTGTCGGCCAGCCGGGGCTCGGCCGCCCCCGCGACGTTGAAGTAACGCAGGCAGGCGGTGGAGATCCCGTGCGCCCGCCCGGCCGCGCGGACCAGCCACTCGCCGGCCAGCTTGGTCTCGCCGTAGGGGCTCAGTGGCAGGCACGGCGTGGACTCGGTCACCAGCGGCACGTCGGGCAGGCCGTACACGGCGGCGGAGGAGGAGAAGACGAAACGGCCGATCCCCGCGTCCGCCACCGCCTCCAGCAGCGTCCCGAGGCCGCCGAGGTTCTCCCGGTAGTAGCGCATCGGCTGTTCGACCGATTCGCCGACCTGCTTCCTGGCGGCCAGGTGCACGACGCCCGTGACGCCGTGCTCGGCGATCGCGCGGTCCAGCACGGCGCGGTCCAGGACGGAGCCGGTCACCACGGGGACGTCCGCGGGCACACGGGCCGGCACACCGGCCGAGCCGTCGTCGAGCACGACCACGCGCTCGCCCGCGCCGCTCATCGCCCGCACCACGTGAGATCCGATGAAGCCGGCCCCGCCGGTGATCAACCAAGTCATGGCGCCACCCTAGTGGTTCGGCGCGGGAGCGGGTCCGCCGCCGTCGGCTCGCGGAACACCGGGTCGAGGAACGCGGACGGACGGACGCCGGGCCGGCACCGGGACCCGGCGACGTCCCGGTCCCACCACGCACCCCCGGGCCGTTCGAACGGCCACCCGGCACCCCTCCCGGAGCGGCCACTCACCTGCACCCACAGTGACCCCTGTTCCACGGGGCGTACCGGGCGGTTGTCGACGCCCGTGCGATCGACCATGATGATCACGCCCAGCGGCCCACCGCAGGGGAAACGGCCGGTGAACGGAGCCTTCCGGGAATCCGATAGCCTCTGCCGACACGGCCCCGCGGCACGTCGCACCCTGTGGCGGCGGCGTCCCCGGCAGGCGCCGAGTACTCACGCACGTCCAGGGAGATGAGTCCTTCTGTCGACCGCCATCCTCACCGGTACGCCGGTCGCGATGTCGCCGATCGAGGGCGACCTGCGGACCCTCGGGTTCGAGGTCGTCACCGCGGAGGACGCCGCCTCGCTCGCGGCGAGCCTCCGCGCCGCCCCGGCGGCCGACCGCGTCGCCGTGGTCGACCCGTGCTTCGTCGGGCACCTGCACGCGCTGCGCCTGGGGCTGGTCGATCCGCGTTTCGACGTCTCCGCCGTGCCGGGCGCCGTGTCGGTGCGGCCCGCCGCCCGCCCCGCCCTCGTGCGAGCCCTCGCGGAGACCGGGGATGAGGGCGCGGACGAGGGGGAGGCCCTCGCCGACCGGCTCGCCGGGCGCATGGAGAAGGACGGCGTCCGCGTGCACCGTCCTGAGCTCGGCGTCCTGATCGCGACCGTACCGGCCGACGCCGCGGGGCGCGTGAGCGCCGAGGCGGCCGTCGCGGCCGTGGACGACGAGGCGGTGCGGCTGCGCAGCGCCGTCAAGTCCCGTGACGGCTTCTTCACCACGTTCTTCATCAGTCCCTACTCCTGCCACATCGCGCGCTGGTGCGCCCGCCGCGGACTCACCCCGAACCAGGTGACCACCGCCTCGCTGCTGGTGGCCCTGGTCGCGGCCGGCTGCGCGGCCACCGGCACCCGGCCGGGCTTCGTCGCCGCGGGCGTGCTGCTGCTGACGTCCTTCGTCCTGGACTGCGCCGACGGCCAGCTGGCCCGTTACTCGCTGCAGTACTCCACGCTCGGCGCCTGGCTGGACGCGACCTTCGACCGCGTCAAGGAGTACGCCTACTACGCGGGCCTCGCGGTCGGCGCGGCCCGCGGCGGTGACGACGTCTGGGCGCTGGCGCTCGGCGCCATACTGCTGCAGACCTGCCGCCACCTCGTGGACTTCGCCTTCTCCGAGTCCGCCCAGGACGGCGCGACCGGCGCCGGCGCGGCGGCGCTGTCCCGGAAGCTCGACCGCGTCGGGTGGACGGTGTGGCTGCGGCGCATGATCGTGCTGCCCATCGGCGAACGCTGGGCGCTGATCGCGGTGCTCACCGCGGCGACCACGCCGCGCATCACCTTCACCGTGCTCCTCGTCGCCTCCGGACTGGCCGCCTGCTACACGACGGCGGGCCGCGTGCTGCGCTCGGTGCGCGGGGCGACGCACTGCGGCGACGCCGCGGCCCGGGCACTGGCCGACCTCGCCGACACCGGCCCGCTCGGTGAGGGCCTCGCGCGTCTCTTCCGGGGCCACGGCATCCCGGCGGCCGCCCTGCTGGGCGCGGCAGTGATGATCGCCACGTCGCTGCTCGCGCCGGCCGGCAGTCCGTGGCCCCTGGCCGCCGCCGGCTGCTACGCCGTGACGTCGGCCCTCGCCGTCTCCCGGCCGCTCAAGGGAGCCCTCGACTGGATCGTGCCGCCGGTCTTCCGCGCGGCCGAATACGGAACCATCCTGGTGCTCGCGGCGGTCTCCGATGTGAACGGAGCATTGCCCGCGGCTTTCGGGCTGGTGGCCGCGGTCGCCTACCATCACTACGACACGGTCTACCGCATCCGCGGCGGGAGCGGTGCGCCCCCGCGGGGCCTGGTCCGCGCGACGGGCGGTCACGAAGGCCGGGCACTGCTGGTCACGGCGGCGGCCGCGGCCCTGGCGCACAACACGATTTTCACGGTCGCGCTGACGGCTCTCGCCGTCGCGCTGGCGGTGGTGGTGCTCACCGAGAGCATCGGCTTCTGGGTGTCATCACATGCACCCGCTGTACACGACGAAACTGGAGGACCTGCATGATCGGCCTCGTGCTGGCGGCCGGCGCCGGACGGCGACTGCGCCCCTACACCGACACCCTGCCGAAGGCCCTGGTGCCCGTGGACCCGGCGGGTGAGGGGACCACGACCGTGCTGGACCTCACGCTGGGCAACTTCGCCGAGGTCGGCCTGACCGAGGCCGCCATCGTCGTGGGATACCGCAAGGAGGCCGTCTACGAGCGGCAGGCCGAGCTGGAGGCCAAGTACGGCCTGAAGCTCCACCTCGTCGAGAACGACAAGGCCGAGGAGTGGAACAACGCCTACTCCCTGTGGTGCGCCCGTGACGTCATCAAGGAAGGCGTCATCCTCGCCAACGGAGACACCGTGCACCCGGTCTCCGTCGAGAAGACCCTGCTCGCCGCCCGCGGCAACGGGCAGCGCATCGTCCTCGCCCTCGACACGGTGAAGCAGCTCGCCGACGAGGAGATGAAGGTCATCACGGCCGAGGGCAAGGGCGTCCAGCGGATCACCAAGCTGATGGACCCGGCGTCCGCCACCGGTGAGTACATCGGCGTCACCCTCATCGAGGGCGAGGCCGCCGCCGACCTCGCCGACGCGCTGAAGGCCACCTACGAGCGCGACCCGCAGCTGTACTACGAGGACGGCTACCAGGAGCTGGTCAACCGCGGCTTCCAGGTCGACGTCGCCCCCATCGGCGAGGTCTCCTGGGTCGAGATCGACAACCACGACGACCTGAACCGTGCCCGGGAGATCGCGTGCCGGTACTGACGAGGCTCATCCCCTCGCCGGTCGTCGTCGACATCCGTGCCGGAGCCCTGGACGACCTGGCGACCGTACTCGCCGACCAGCGCATCTCCAGTTCCGGCAGGCTGGCCATCGCGATAAGCAGCGGTTCGGGGGCCCTCCTGCGGGCGCGGCTCGCCCCGGCGCTGCCGGGCGCGGACTGGTACGAGGTCGCGGGCGGTTCCATCGACAGCGCGGTGAAGCTCGCCGACGCCATGCGCGGCAACCGCTACGACGCGGTGGTCGGGCTCGGCGGCGGCAAGATCATCGACGCCGCCAAGTACGCCGCAGCGCGCGTCGGCCTGCCGCTGGTGGCGGTGGCGACCAACCTCTCGCACGACGGCATCTGCTCGCCGGTGTCCACCCTGGACAACGACAACGGCCGCGGCTCCTACGGCGTGCCGACCCCGATCGGGCTCGTCATCGACCTGGACGTGATCCGCGAGGCCCCGGTCCGCTACGTGCGCTCCGGCATCGGCGACGCCCTGTCCAACATCTCGGCGATCGCGGACTGGGAGCTGTCCCACCGCGAGACCGGTGAGCCGATCGACGGGCTGGCCGCCGCCATGGCGCGCACCGCCGGCGAGTCGGTGCTGCGGCACCCCGGCGGCACGGGTGAGGACGAATTCCTGACCGTGCTGTCCGAGGCGCTGGTGCTCACCGGCATCGCGATGTCGATCAGCGGCGACAGCCGCCCCGCCTCCGGGGCGTGCCACGAGATCAGCCACGCGATCGACCTGCTGTACCCCAAGCGGGCCGCCGCCCACGGCGAGCAGGTCGGCATCGGCGCCGCCTTCGCGATGTTCCTGCGCGGCGCCGAGGAGGAGGCCGGCCTCTTCGCGGAGGTGCTGCACCGCCACGGGCTGCCCACGACGCCGGGTGAAATCGGCTTCACCGAGGCCGAGTTCGTCACGGCCGTCGAATACGCTCCGCAGACCCGCCCCGGGCGTTACACGATCCTGGAGCACCTGGAGCTCTCCACCGACCAGATCAGGGACGCATACGCCGACTATGCCAAAACCATCGGTAGCTGAGCTGCGGCCGGTCGTTCACCCCTCGGGGCTGAAGGACCGGCGCAGCGGTGAGCACTGGGCCGGGCGCATCTACATGCGGGAGATCTCGCTGCGCTGGACCCGGCACCTCGTCAACAGCCGGGTGACCCCCAACCAGCTCACGTACCTCATGATCGTCGCGGGCATCGCGGCCGGCGCGGCGCTGCTCGTGCCCGGCCTGCCCGGCGCCGTCGCCGGCGCGCTGCTGATCCAGCTGTACCTGCTGCTGGACTGCGTCGACGGCGAGGTCGCGCGCTGGCGCAAGCAGACCTCGATCACCGGCGTCTACCTCGACCGGGTGGGGCACTACCTGTCCGAGGCGGCGCTGCTGGTCGGCTTCGGGCTGCGCGCGGCCGACCTCTTCCACCGCGACGGCGCCACCACCCAGTGGGGCTGGGCGTTCCTGGGGACGCTGGCCGCGCTCGGCGCGATCCTGATCAAGGCCGAGACGGACCTGGTGGACGTGGCCCGCTCCCGCAGCGGTCTGTCCGCCGTCCAGGACGAGGCCTCCGTGCCCCGGTCCTCCGGACTGGCGCTGGCCCGCAAGGCCGCGGCCGCGCTGAAGTTCCACCGGCTGGTGGGCGGTGTCGAGGCCTCGCTGCTGATCCTCGCCGCCGGTGTCGCGGACTTCGTCCACGGCGACCTGCTCTTCACCCGCATCGCCGTCTGCCTCCTGGCCGCCATCGCCGTGCTGCAGACGCTGCTGCACCTGGTGTCGATCCTCGCGTCGAGCAGGCTGAGGTGAGCGCCGTGGGGACGTCGGCCGGAACGATCCGCCTCGGCGCGGTGATCATCACCATGGGCAACCGCCCCGAGGAACTGCGCGACCTGCTGGACTCGGTCGCCAAGCAGCGCGGCCCGGCGATCGAGGTCGCCGTGGTCGGCAACGGTTCACCGCTGCCCGAGCTGCCCGCCGGGGTGCGGGCCGTCGAGCTGCCCGAGAACCTGGGCATCCCCGGCGGCCGCAACGTCGGCATCGAGGCCTTCGGCCCCGGTGGCGGCGAGGTGGACGTCCTGCTCTTCCTGGACGACGACGGACTGCTGCCGAACGAGGACACCGCGGAGCTGGTCCGCGAGGCCTTCGCCGCGGACCCGCGGCTCGGCATCGTCAGCTTCCGGATCGCCGACCCGGAGTCCGGGACCACCCAGCGCCGCCACGTCCCCCGGCTGCGGGCATCCGACCCCCTGCGCTCCTCGCGCGTGACCACCTTCCTCGGCGGCGCCAACGCGGTGCGCACGGAGGTCTTCCGGCAGGTCGGCGGCCTGCCCGACGAGTTCTTCTATGCCCACGAGGAGACCGACCTCGCCTGGCGGGCCCTCGACGCGGGCTGGATGATCGACTACCGCGCGGACATGGTGCTGTTCCACCCGCTGACCGCTCCGAGCCGGCACGCGGTCTACCACCGGATGGTGGCCCGCAACCGCGTGTGGCTGGCCCGCCGCAACCTGCCCTGGGTCCTGGTCCCCGTCTACCTCGGCGTGTGGATGCTGCTGACCCTGCTGCGCAGACCCTCGGGCCCCGCGCTGAGGGCGTGGTTCGGCGGTTTCAAGGAGGGCTGGACGACCCCGAGCGGCCCGCGCCGGCCCATGCGGTGGCGGACCGTGTGGCGCCTCGCCCGACTGGGCCGGCCCCCCATCATCTGACAAGCTCGGAAATGAGTGACCCCGCGCGACGGGCCCGGCCCGTGGCGCGCCAAGAGGACGAAAGTGTCAACTGTGAGCGAGACAACGCACGGCGGTGCGGTCGCCGTGGGCCCGGTGCCCCCGGCGGGCGGCGGCCTCACGCCGTCCCAGCTGGCGGCCAAGTACGGCCTGTCGGTCAGTGGTGCCAGGCCGGGTCTCGCCGAGTACGTACGGCAGCTGTGGAGCCGCCGTCACTTCATCTCGGCGTTCGCCCGGGCCCGCGTGTCGGCCCAGTACACCCAGGCCCGGCTGGGCCAGCTGTGGCAGGTGCTGACGCCGCTGCTCAACGCGGCCGTCTACTACTTCATCTTCGGCCTGCTGCTGGGCACCGACCGCGGTGTCGACAACTTCATCGCCTTCCTGGTCACCGGTGTCTTCATCTTCACCTTCACCCAGTCCTCGGTGCTGGCGGGGGTGCGCGCCGTCTCGGGCAACCTCGGGCTGATCCGCGCGCTGCACTTCCCGCGGGCGAGCCTGCCGATCGCCTTCACCCTGGTCCAGCTGCAGCAGCTGCTGATGTCGATGTTCGTGCTGCTGGCCATCGTGCTGATGACCGGCGAGGTGCCCGGGCCGTCGTGGGTCCTCGTCGCGCCCGCGCTCGTCCTGCAGTGCGTCTTCAACGCGGGCCTGGCGCTGGTGATGGCGCGGCTCGGCAGCAAGATGACCGACCTCGCGCAGCTGATGCCGTTCATCCTGCGGACCTGGATGTACGCCTCCGGTGTCATGTACAGCATCAGCCACTTCGCGGCGGCCGCGCCGACCGCGGTCAAGATCGCCCTGGACGTCAACCCGGCGGCCGTCTACATCGACCTCATGCGCTTCGCGCTGATCGACAGCTTCACCGCCGAGCAGCTGCCCCCGCACGTGTGGGCGCTGGCGCTCGGCTGGGCCCTGGTCATGGGCATCGGGGGCTTCGTCTACTTCTGGAAGGCCGAGGAGAGGTACGGCCGTGGCTGAGCACAACGAGACCGCCGAGGGCGGCGAGCGCGTCCCCACCGTGATCGTGGACGACCTGCACATCGTGTACCGGGTGCACGGCGCCGGCAGCAGCAAGGGCAGTGCCGTCGGCGCCCTGTCCCGTCTGGTCACCCGCAGGGGCGATCCGAACGTCCGCAAGGTGCACGCCGTGCGCGGCGTCAGCTTCACCGCCTACCGGGGCGAGGCGATCGGGCTGATCGGCTCCAACGGCTCGGGCAAGTCCACCATGCTGCGCGCCATCGCCGGCCTGCTGCCCGCGGAGAGCGGCAAGGTGTACACCGAGGGCCAGCCCTCGCTGCTCGGCGTGAACGCCGCCCTGATGAACGACCTGACCGGCGAGCGCAACGTGATCCTCGGCGGTCTCGCGATGGGGATGTCGCAGGACGAGGTGCGGGAGCGCTACGAGTCGATCGTGGAGTTCTCCGGCATCAACGAGAAGGGCGACTTCATCTCCCTCCCGATGCGCACCTACTCCTCCGGCATGGCGGCCCGGCTGCGCTTCTCGATCGCCGCGGCCAAGAGCCACGACGTCCTGATGATCGACGAGGCGCTCGCCACCGGTGACCGATCGTTCCAGAAGCGCTCCGAGGCGCGGATCCGCGAGCTGCGCAAGGAGGCCGGCACGGTCTTCCTGGTCAGCCACAACAACAAGTCGATCCGCGACACCTGCGACCGCGTGCTGTGGCTGGAGAAGGGCGAGCTGCGCATGGACGGCCCCACCGACATCGTGCTGAAGGCGTACGAGGAGTTCACCTCGAAGTGACCCCGCAGGCCGGCCCGCGCCCCCGACAGGAGGCGCGGGCCGGCGCACGTCCCGGGCGGTCCGCCGAACTCTCCCGCTCCCGCGTGGTGTTCGCCCGCGCTCGGCCACGGCCGCGACGGCGGCCGTCCACCCGGCGCCGATCCCTTCGTCCGGGACGCCGGCGGGTCCGCGTACGGATACGCCAAGTGAGTGGGCGCGCGCCCGGCGCATCCGCGGCGCGCGGACCACGGGGCGAATGAGGCCGATGATTTTCCCGGGATTTTGCGAGACACCGGGGACAGGAACCCACGGTTCGTGCGTTGCTGCTTTCGGATCGACATCGGTCCGCCCCCCGGCGCACGCCGGAGCGGGTCCGCGCCGTAAGCTGTAGCGGTACTCAATCGCCGGATCTCGGGCGATACGTCCGGAGAGTCGGTTCGAGTGCCGGGACAGCCAGGAGCAGGAATTATAGGAGCGGCGTGTCCGAAATTGGGTGTAATGGGCTATCGGTGTAGAACGGGGGATGTGACGGCAATGGCTCTGTGGACCCCTGGGGAGAAAACACCCACCGCCCGCACACCGGGACGTCCACGGTGACCGGTCTCAAGCCCGAGGCACGGGCTGGCACGGCGCCGGATCCTCATTCACGTGCCGTCCTCGACAAGGCGGCCCGCGAGAACTTCCCCGTCGCACCCTTCTTCGTCCCCCGTTCCTGGCGCGCCGACCTGATGGCCGTCTACGGCTTCGCCCGGCTCGTCGACGACATCGGCGACGGGGACCTGGCCGACGGCGGCCGCACGGACGCGGTACGGCTGGGGCTGCCCGCGGAGGCGGCCGAGGACCGCCTCGCCATGCTCGACGCCTTCGAGGCGGACCTGCGCCGGGTCTTCGACGCAGGCCCCGACGACGTCCGCCACCCGCTGCTGCGCGCCCTGCAGCCCACCGTCCGGCGCCACGGCCTCACGCCCGCGCCCTTCCTCGGCCTCGTCGAGGCCAACCGCCAGGACCAGGTCGTCCGCTGCTACGCCACCTACGAGGACCTCCTCGCCTACTGCGAGCTGTCGGCGAACCCGGTCGGCCGGCTCGTGCTCGGCATCACCGGCACCGCCACACCCGAGCGGATCCGCCGCTCGGACGCGATCTGCACCGCACTGCAGATCATCGAGCACCTCCAGGACGTGGCCGAGGACCTCGGCCGCGACCGCATCTACCTGCCCGCCGAGGACATGAAGCGCTTCGGCGTCACCGAAACCGATCTCACCGCCGCGAACGCAGGCGCACCGGTGCGCGCACTGGTCGCGTACGAAGCCGAACGCGCCCGAGACCTCCTGAATGAAGGCACCCCCTTGGTGGGTAGCGTCCACGGCAGGCTCAGGCTGTTGCTCGCCGGGTTCGCCGGAGGAGGCCGCGCCGCCCTGCGGGCGATCGCGGACGCGGGGTACGACGTGCTGCCGGGTCCGCCCAAGGCGGGCACGTTCAGCCTGCTGCGCGAGGTGGGGTCGACATTGCGAAGAGAGGGGTGAGCCGGACCGTGAACGGCTCCGATCGCATGTCCGGCCCGGTACTCGCGGCCTACCGCTACTGCGAGGTCGTCACCGGCCACGAGGCCCGGAACTTCGCCTACGGCATCCGGCTGCTGCCCACCCCCAAGCGACAGGCCATGTCCGCCCTGTACGCCTTCTCCCGGCGGGTGGACGACATCGGCGACGGCGACCTCGACCTCCCCGAGAAGCAGCAGCGGCTGGACGGGACCCGGGCCCTGCTCACCCGGGTCCGGGAGGGCGCCGTCACCGAGGACGACACCGACCCGGTGGCCGTCGCGCTCGCCGACGCCGCCCGCCGCTTCCCGCTCCCGCTCGGCGGGCTCGACGAGCTGATCGACGGCGTGCAGATGGACCTGCGCGGCGACACCTACGAGACCTGGGACGACCTCGCCTCCTACTGCCGGTGCGTCGCCGGCGCCATCGGCCGGCTCTCGCTCGGCGTCTTCGGCACCGTGCCCGGCGCGCCCGGCCGGGAGCGCGCCGCGGAGTACGCGGACACCCTGGGGCTCGCCCTGCAACTCACCAACATCCTGCGGGACCTGCGCGAGGACGCCTCCAACGGGCGCACCTACCTGCCCGCCGAGGACCTCGCGAAGTTCGGCTGTTCCGGCGGGTTCCTCACCGACACCCCGCCGCCGGGGTCCGACTTCGCGGGCCTGGTCGAGTTCGAGGTCAAGCGGGCCCGCGCCCTGTTCGCCGAGGGGTACCGGCTGCTGCCCATGCTGGACCGCCGCAGCGGCGCCTGCGTCTCCGCCATGGCCGGCATCTACCGCCGTCTCCTGGAGCGCATCGCCGCCGACCCCGAGGCCGTCCTCCGCGGCCGGGTCTCGCTGCCCGGTCACCAGAAGGCGTACGTCGCGGCGCGCGGCCTCGCCGGTCTCGACGCCCGACGTGCCGCCAGGAGGCGCGTGTGACGCCCGCTCCACCGGCCGCGGGCGCCTTCCCCCGCACCGGCAAAAGCACCGCAACCGGCACGGGAGCGGCAGCCTCGCGGAAAACCGCCGTTTTCCGCCGCCGTGAGGCAACCGCCGTCGTGCCGGAGGCGTCACTGTCGGCAATGGTGCGCCGCGCCGCGCGCGGCGGCACCCGGGGGAGGACGCATGGCTGAGCGCACGGCCGTCGTGATCGGCGGCGGGCTCGCGGGCACGACGGCGGCGCTGGCACTGGCCGACGCCGGGCTCCGCGTCACCCTGCTCGAGGCCCGGCCCCGGCTCGGCGGGCTCGCCTTCTCCTTCCGGCGCGGCGACCTGACCGTCGACAACGGCCAGCACGTCTTCCTGCGGTGCTGCGTCGCCTACCTGCGGTTCCTGGAACGCATCGACGCTGCCGACCTCGTCACCCTCCAGGACCGGCTCGACGTGCCGGTGCTCGACGTGGCCACCTCCCGGCCCCGGCTCGGCCGGCTGCGCCGCGCGGGGCTGCCCGTACCGCTGCACCTGGCCGCCAGCCTGGCCACCTACCCGCACCTGTCCCTGGGCGAGCGGGCGTCCGTCGGGCGGGCCGCGCTCGCGCTGCGCTCGCTCGACCCCACCGACCCGGCGCTGGACGCCGTCGACTTCGGCAGCTGGCTGCGCGAGCACGGCCAGTCGGCCCGCACCGTCGAGGCGCTGTGGGACCTGGTCGGCGTCGCGACGCTCAACGCCACGGCCGACGAGGCGTCACTTGGCCTGGCCGCCATGGTCTTCAAGACCGGGCTGCTCTCCGCGCCGGGCGCGGCGGACATCGGCTGGGCCGCCCGCCCGCTCGGCGAGCTGCACGACGACCGCGCCCGCACCGCCCTGGACAAGGCGGGCGTGCGCACCCTGCTGCGCACCCGCGCCACCTCGCTCACCCGCACGGACGCGCCCGAGCCGGTACGGTCCGCCGACGGCGGCCCCGGGGAGGGCGGACCGGTCTGGGAGGTCGAGGCCGAGACCGGTCCCGGGCGCGCCGAGCGCTTCACGGCCGACGCCGTCGTGCTGGCCGTGCCCCAGCAGGAAGCCCACGGGCTGCTGCCCGCCGGCGCCCTGGCGGACCAGGACGCGCTGCTGCGCATCGGCACCGCGCCGATCCTCAACGTGCACGTCGTGTACGACCGCAAGGTCCTGCGGCAGCCCTTCCTCGCCGCCCTCGGCAGCCCCGTGCAGTGGGTCTTCGACCGTACGGAGCACTCCGGCCTGACCGGCGAAGGCCAGTACGTCGCCCTGTCCCAGTCGGCGGCCCAGGAGGAGATCGACCTCCCCGTGGCCGAGCTGCGGGCGCGCTACCTGCCGGAGCTGGAGCGGTTGCTCCCGGCCGCGCGTGAGGCCGCCGTCCTGGACTTCTTCGTCACCAGGGAACGGACCGCGACCTTCGCGCCCGCCCCCGGTGTCGGCGCCCTCCGCCCGGGTCCCCGTACCCGCGCGCAGGGCGTCTGGCTCGCCGGTGCGTGGACCGCCACCGGCTGGCCCGCGACGATGGAAAGCGCGGTCCGCAGCGGTTTGCAAGCCTCCCGCGCAGCTTTGACCGCACTCCGCCATCCCTTCGACCCACGTACCTTCGCAATCGAAGGCCTGGAGCCGGTATGAGCATGACCAGTGCAATCAGAGGAGAGAATGTGACCGCTGGCAACGAGCAGATGACCGCGGGCGTCGACAGAGAGACCGTGACCGTGCTGCTGGAGCGCGGCCGCGAGCTGTCCACGCCGGTGCTGCGCGCCGCCGTGGACCGCCTCGCACCCCCGATGGACACCGTCGCCGCCTACCACTTCGGATGGATCGACGCCGCGGGCAACCCGTCCCACGGCGACAGCGGCAAGGCCGTGCGCCCCGCACTCGCACTGCTGTCCGCGGAGGCGGCGGGCGCCGCCCCCGAGGTGGGCGTCCCCGGCGCGGTCGCCGTGGAGCTGGTGCACAACTTCTCCCTGCTGCACGACGACCTGATGGACGGTGACGAGCAGCGCCGCCACCGCGACACGGTCTGGAAGGTGCACGGCCCCGCCCAGGCCATCCTGGTCGGCGACGCGCTCTTCGCCCTCGCCAACGAGATCCTGCTGGAGCAGGGCACCGTCGAGGCGGGCCGGGCCACCCGCCGGATCACCACCGCGACCCGCAAGCTGATCGACGGTCAGGCCCAGGACATCTCCTTCGAGCACCGCGAGCGGGTCACCGTCGAGGAGTGCCTGGAGATGGAGGGCAACAAGACCGGCGCCCTGCTGGCCTGCGCCTGCTCCATCGGCGCGGTGCTGGGCGGCGCCTCGGAGGCCGACGCGGACGCCCTGGAGGAGTACGGCTACCACCTCGGCCTGGCCTTCCAGGCCGTCGACGACCTGCTGGGCATCTGGGGCGACCCGGCCGCCACCGGCAAGCAGACCTGGAGCGACCTGCGCCAGCGCAAGAAGTCCCTGCCGGTGGTCGCGGCGCTGGCCGCGGGCGGCTCGGCCTCGCAGCGCCTGGCCGAACTCCTGGCCGCGGATGCGAAGGCCGCGGATTCATCGGACCGTAATGACATCGAGTCCTTCGACGAGGAAGAGTTCGCGACGAGGGCGGCGTTGATCGAGGAGGCCGGTGGCCGGGAGTGGACCTCCCGGGAAGCCCGCCGGCAGTACGCCACCGCGATCGCCGCACTCGACAAAATGGACATGCCGGGAGAAGTTCGCCGTAAGCTCGTGGGCCTGGCGGATTTCGTGGTGGTTCGCGAGAAGTAGGGAAACAACTGGAGCGCAGTACGTCGCCGGCCGGGCGCGCGTGACGGCCGACGGCAGCCCCAACACCGCAGACGGAACGACTGTGCAAAGGGGAAGCCATGACAGCGACGACCGACGGCGGTCCCGGGGGCGAGGCGGCCCGCGGGACACCCTCGGCCAGAACGAAGACCGCGGGCGCGATTCCGGAACCGGCGTCAGTTCCCTGGCCCGGCGGCAGCACCGGAACGACCGAGGAGCTCGCGGCCGAGGCCGCGCGCCGGGCCACCGGCCACCTGCTGGCGCGTCAGCATCCTGACGGCTGGTGGAAGGGCGACCTCGAGACCAACGTGACGATGGACGCCGAGGACCTGCTGCTCCGTCAGTTCCTCGGCATCCAGGACGAACGGGTCGTCGGGGCCGCCGCCCGCTGGATCAGGTCCCAGCAGCGCGACGACGGCGCCTGGGCCACCTTCCACGGGGGGCCGCGCGACCTCTCGGCCACCGTCGAGGCCTACGTCGCGCTGCGGCTCGCCGGTGACGCCCCCGAGGAGCCGTGGATGGCCGCCGCCTCGGCCTTCGTCCGCGAGCAGGGCGGCATCGCGCGGTCACGGGTCTTCACCCGGATCTGGCTCGCGCTGTTCGGCTGGTGGCGCTGGGACGACCTCCCGGAGCTGCCGCCCGAGCTCATCTACCTGCCCAAGTGGGTCCCGCTCAACATCTACTCCTTCGCCAGCTGGGCCCGGCAGACCATCGTGCCGCTGACGATCGTCGGCGCCCACCGGCCCGTACGGCCCGCCCCGTTCACCCTCGACGAGCTGCACACCGACCCCGCGCGGCCCAATCCGCCGGTCCCGCGGGCACCGCTGTCCAGCTGGGACGGGTTCTTCCAGCGGGTCGACCGGGCCCTGCACGCCTACCGCAAGGTCACCGTCCGTCCGCTGCGCCGTGCCGCGATGCGCTCGGCGGCGCGCTGGATCATCGAACGCCAGGAGAACGACGGCTGCTTCGGCGGCATCCAGCCGCCCGCCGTGTACTCCGTCATCGCGCTCCACCTGCTCGGCTACGACCTCGACCACCCCGTGCTGCGCGCCGGACTCAAGGCGCTGGACGACTTCGCGGTCTGGCCGGACAAGGACACGCGGATGATCGAGGCGTGCCAGTCCCCGGTCTGGGACACCTGCCTGGCGACCATCGCGCTGGCCGACGCCGGCGTCCCCGCCGATGACCCGGCGCTGGTCAAGGCGGCGGACTGGATGCTGGGGGAGCAGATCACCAAGCGCGGCGACTGGGCCGTGCAGCGGCCCGGCCTGCCCTCCGGTGGCTGGGCGTTCGAGTTCCAGAACGACACCTACCCCGACATCGACGACACCGCCGAGGTGGTCCTCGCCCTGATCAGGGTCGACCACCCGGACCCGGAGCGGGTGAAGGCCTCGGTCGACCGCGGGGTGCGCTGGAACGTCGGGATGCAGTCGAAGAACGGCGCCTGGGGCGCCTTCGACGCCGACAACACCAGCGCCTTCCCCAACCGGCTGCCCTTCTGCGACTTCGGTGAGGTCATCGACCCGCCGTCGGCCGACGTCACGGCCCACGTGGTCGAGATGCTGGCCGCCCTCGGCCTGGAGCACGACCCGCACACCCGGCGCGGGATCGACTGGCTGCTCGCCGAACAGGAGCGCAGCGGCGCATGGTTCGGCCGCTGGGGCGTCAACTACATCTACGGCACCGGATCGGTGGTCCCGGCCCTCGTCGCGGCCGGCCTCCCGGCGGGCCACCCCGCGATCCGGCGGGCGGTGGGCTGGCTGGAGTCCGTCCAGAACGAGGACGGGGGCTGGGGCGAGGACCTGCGCTCCTACTCCTCCGACGAGTGGGTCGGCCGCGGCGAGTCCACCGCCTCGCAGACGGCCTGGGCCCTGCTGGCCCTGCTGTCGGCCGGCGAACGCGAGGGCGAGGCCGTACGGCGCGGGGTGCGCTGGCTGGCGCGGACCCAGAAGGAGGACGGGTCCTGGGACGAGCCGTACTTCACCGGCACCGGCTTCCCCCGGGACTTCTCCATCAACTACCACCTCTACCGGATGGTCTTCCCGCTCACCGCCCTCGGGCGCTACGTGCACGGCGAGCCGCTCGGCGGGCTACGGAAGGGGGCCTGATGGGGCCGGCCGGCCCACCTCTGCTCATCGTCTGCGCGCTACGGGTGGAACGGTTCGCCCTGCGCGGCGGCGACCGCAGCCACGCCGCGGGCCCGATCGCCTTCGTGCGCACGGGCATGGGGCCCCAGGCCGCGGAACGCGCCGTCGCCGCCGCGCTGCGCGACCCCGCCCTGGACGGGGCGGCGGTCCTCACCACCGGCTTCTGCGCCGGGCTGGCCCCCGGGATGCGGCCGGGCGACGTGGTCGTCGCCGACGAGCCGCGTGACGGGGAATCACTCGCCGCCGCCCTCAAGGCGGCGGGACACACCGTGCACGTCGGCCGGCTCGCCGAGTCGGACCACGTCGTACGGGGCCCGGAGCGGGCGGCGCTCCGGGCCACCGGTGCCGTCGCCGTCGACATGGAGTCGGCGGCGATGATGCGGGCCGCGCTCGCCCGGGGTCCACGCCCGGTCGCCGCGGCCCGCGTGGTCGTCGACACGCCCGAGTTCGAGCTCGTGCGGGTCGGCACGCTCCGCACGGGGATCACCGCTTTCCGCGTGCTGAGGGACCTGCTTCCTGCCTTTCTCGATTGGCACCGCTCTACCACGCTCCCCTGGAGGTGAGCTAGATGGCCATGCCACTCCGACAGTCCATCAGGGTCGGCACCTACCTCTTCGAACAGAAAATGCTCCGCAGGCGCGAGAAGTTCCCGCTCATCGTCGAGCTCGAGCCACTCTTCGCTTGCAACCTGAAATGCGAGGGCTGCGGAAAGATCCAGCACCCGGCGGGTGTGCTGAAGCAGCGCATGCCGGTGGCGCAGGCCGTCGGCGCCGTCATCGAATCGGGCGCGCCGATGGTGTCGATCGCCGGCGGCGAACCGCTGATGCACCCTCAGATCGACGAGATCGTGCGGCAACTGGTGGCGAAGCGGAAGTACGTCTTCCTCTGCACCAACGCCATGCTGCTGCGCAAGAAGATGGACAAGTTCACCCCCTCGCCCTACTTCGCCTTCGCCGTGCACATCGACGGACTGCGTGAGCGGCACGACGAGTCGGTGGCCAAGGAAGGCGTCTTCGACGAGGCGGTGGAGGCGATCAAGGAGGCCAAGCGGCGCGGATTCCGGGTCACCACCAATTCGACCTTCTTCAACACCGACACCCCGCAGACCATCATCGAGGTGCTCAACTTCCTCAATGACGACCTGCAGGTCGACGAGATGATGATCTCGCCGGCCTACGCCTACGAGAAGGCTCCCGACCAGGAGCACTTCCTGGGCGTGGAACAGACCCGGGAACTGTTCAAGAAGGCCTTCTCGGGCGGCAACCGGAAGAAGTGGCGGCTCAACCACAGCCCCCTCTTCCTGGACTTCCTCGAAGGCAAGGTCGACTTCCCCTGCACCGCCTGGGCGATCCCCAACTACTCCCTGTTCGGCTGGCAGCGCCCCTGCTACCTGATGAGCGACGGTTACGTGACCACGTACAAGGAGCTCGTCGAGGACACCGACTGGAGCAAGTACGGCCGCGGCAAGGACCCGCGCTGCGCCAACTGCATGGCGCACTGCGGCTACGAGCCGACCGCCGTCCTGGCCACGATGACCTCCCTCAAGGAGTCCATCAGGGCCACCCGGGAGACCATCGCCGGCAACCGCGGGAAGTGACGTCGCGATGACAGCTGTCGAGCCCGTCCAGCTCGGCCTGCCCTCCGTCCCGGCCCGGCCGCTCGCGGAGCGCCGCCGTTCGCGGCGCATCCAGGTCGGGTCGGTGGCGGTGGGCGGCGACGCCCCGGTCTCCGTCCAGTCCATGACGACCACGCTCACCGCCGACGTCAACGCGACCCTGCAGCAGATCGCCGAACTGACCGCGGCGGGCTGCCAGATCGTCCGGGTCGCCTGCCCCTCGCAGGACGACGCGGACGCGCTGCCGCAGATCGCGAGGAAGTCGCAGATCCCGGTGATCGCGGACATCCACTTCCAGCCGAAGTACGTGTTCGCGGCGATCGACGCGGGCTGTGCGGCGGTGCG